>NZ_JAAGPM010000160.1:0-16868 GCF_017104865.1 Burkholderia sp. Ac-20349 | reverse complement strand
GATGAACAATAAGAAGAATCGCCGGCCCCGCAGCCGGCTTGCGCTGCACGCGATGCTGGCGGCGTCCCTTCTGGGTGGATCGGGTGCGGCATGCGCGGATCGATGGGGGATTCAGGCGGGCGGCGGCCTGCTATCTCGCGAGCGCGCCCGGCGTCACGGGCGCGACGCTGACCGTCGACGGCGGCGAGCACCTCGTGCCGCCCGCCGCCGGCCCGAATGAATGAACTGCGCGGATCGCGCGGCCTGACTGCCGCCGCCCGCGCCGCTTTGCGTGTGCGCACGCCAATTTGACTGGAACGACCATGTTTTCCGCTCTCCTGCACCCCCGCCTCGCGGACTGCCGCAGGCTCTACCTGCGCGACTACGAAGTGCACATCAACATCGGTGCCTTCGAACACGAGAAGCGCGGCGAGCAGCGCGTCGTCATCAATGTCGACCTGTTCGTGCCGCTCGCGCTGTCCACCCCCGTCGACGACCGGCTGCATGAAATCGTCGACTACGATCTGATGAAGCAGAGCGTCACGCAATGCCTGGCGCGGGGCCACATCCACCTGCAGGAAACGCTGTGCGACGCGATCGCCGCGCGCCTGCTGGCGCACGATGCCGTGCGCGCGGTACGCGTCTGTACCGAGAAACCGGACGCTTATCCGGACTGCGACGCCGTCGGCGTCGAAGTCTTTCGCATCAAGGACGAGGAGCGCGCATGAACGCCCCCCACATGAATGACACGGCGGCCGATGCCGCCCCCCTCGACGCGACCGCCGCGCCGGCAGGCCGCCCGGCACTGACGCGCCGCGAACAGAAGGACGCGTACGAGAACAACAAGCTGTTCAAGCGGATCGCGCGCCAGGTCGGCCAGGCGATCGGCGACTTCAACATGATCGAGCAGGGCGACAAGGTGATGGTGTGCCTGTCGGGCGGCAAGGACAGCTACGCGATGCTCGACGTGCTGCTGCGCCTGCGCGAGCGCGCACCGATCGATTTCGACATCGTCGCGGTGAACCTCGACCAGAAGCAGCCGGGCTTCCCCGAGCACGTGCTGCCGGAATACCTGAAGCAGGTCGGCGTGCCGTTCCACATCGAGAACCAGGACACCTACAGCATCGTCAAGCGGCTCGTGCCCGAAGGCAAGACGACCTGCTCGCTGTGCTCGCGGCTGCGCCGCGGGATCCTGTACCGCGTGGCCGGCGAGCTCGGTGCGACCAAGATCGCGCTCGGCCACCACCGCGACGACATCGTGCAGACGCTGCTGCTCAACATGTTCTACGGCGGCAAGCTGAAGGGAATGCCGCCGAAGCTGCAGTCGGACGACGGCAAGAACATCGTGATCCGCCCGCTCGCGTACGTGAAGGAAACCGATCTCGAGAAATACGCGGAACTGCGCGAATTCCCGATCATCCCGTGCAACCTGTGCGGCAGCCAGCCGAACCTGAAGCGCGCGGAAATGAAGGCGCTGATCCGCGAATGGGACAAGCGCTTCCCGGGCCGGGTCGAGAACATGTTCAACGCGCTCGCAAAGGTCGTGCCGTCGCACCTGATGGACACGACGCTGTACCCGTTCCAGTCGCTGCGGGCGACGGGCGAAGCCGATCCGCAGGGCGACATCGCGTTCGACGAGGAGCCGTGCGCGTCGGGCGACGACACCGCGGCGCCGGGCGGTGCCCAGCCGATCTCGATCGTCCAGTTCGACGACCTGTAAGCGGGGCCGGAACCCTTGCCGGAACGGCGCGCCAGCCGCCCGTTCCGGCGTTGCAGCCGCGCCGCAGCACGCCCGGATCGACGGGGGCTGCATGCTAAAATGGACGGCTTCGAACTCTTCTGACAAGCTGGCGCCATGAATATCGTGATTTTGGCGGCAGGCACCGGCAAGCGCATGCGTTCCGCGCTGCCGAAAGTGCTTCATCCCCTGGCCGGCAGGCCGCTTCTCTCCCACGTCATCGACACCGCGCGCACGCTGCAGCCGTCCCGGCTGGTCGTCGTCGTCGGTCACGGCGCCGAGCAGGTCCAGGCCGCCGTCGCCGCCCCGGATGTGCAGTTTGCCGTGCAGGCCGAGCAGCTCGGCACCGGCCACGCGGTGCGCCAGGCGCTGCCGCTCCTCGATCCCGCGCAACCGACGCTCGTGCTGTACGGCGACGTGCCGCTCACACGCGAGTCGACCTTGCAGCGCCTCGTCGACGCCGCGCGCGAAGGCCGCTACGGGATTCTGACCGTCACGCTCGACGATCCGACCGGCTATGGCCGCATCGTGCGCGACGCGGCCGGCTTCGTCACGCGCATCGTCGAGCAGAAGGATGCGTCGCCCGAGCAGCTGAAGATCGCCGAGATCAACACCGGCATCATCGTCACGCCGACGGCCCAGTTGTCGATGTGGCTCGGCGCGCTGAAGAACGAGAACGCGCAGGGCGAGTACTACCTGACCGACGTCGTCGAACTCGCGATCGAGGCCGGTTTCGAGGTCGTCACCGCGCAGCCCGACGAGGAATGGGAAACGCTCGGCGTGAACAGCAAGGCGCAGCTCGCCGAGCTCGAACGCATCCACCAGCGCACGATCGCCGACGCGCTGCTCGTCGACGGCGTCACGCTCGCCGATCCGGCGCGCCTCGACGTGCGCGGCACGCTGCGCTGCGGCCGCGACGTGTCGATCGACGTGAACTGCATGTTCGAAGGCAACGTGACGCTCGCCGACAACGTGACGATCGGCGCGAACTGCGTGATCCGCAACGCGTCGGTCGGCACGGGCACGCGCATCGACGCGTTCACGCACATCGACGGCGCCGAGCTCGGCGCGCACACCGTGATCGGCCCGTACGCGCGGCTGCGCCCGGGCGCGCAGCTCGCGGACGAAGCGCACGTCGGCAACTTCGTCGAGGTGAAGAACGCGGTGATCGGCCACGGCTCGAAGGCGAACCACCTGACGTACATCGGCGATGCCGACATCGGCGCGCGCGTGAACATCGGCGCGGGCACGATCACCTGCAACTACGACGGCGCGAACAAGTTCCGTACCGTGATCGAGGACGACGTGTTCGTCGGCTCCGACACGCAGCTGGTCGCGCCGGTGCGCGTCGGCCGCGGCGTGACGATCGCCGCCGGCACGACGGTCTGGAAGGACGTGGCCGACGGCCTCCTCGCATTGAACGAGAAGACGCAGACCGCAAAAAGCGGCTACGTCCGCCCGGTCAAGAAGAAAAGTTAACACCATGCGGGTGCCCCAGGGCGCCCGCTTCCCTATAGAAGGTAGATTTCATGTGCGGCATTGTCGGCGCAGTTGCGCAACGTAATATCGTTCCGGTGCTGATCGAAGGATTGCGGCGCCTCGAGTACCGTGGCTACGACTCGTGCGGCGTCGCCGTGCTCGAGCCGGACGCGCCGAAGCGCGCGCGCAGCGTTGCGCGCGTCGCCGATCTCGACGCACAGGTGCGCGAATCGCACGTCGAAGGCACGACGGGCGTCGCACACACGCGCTGGGCGACGCACGGCGCGCCCGTCACGCACAACGCGCACCCGATCTTCTCGTCGAACGCGCTCGCGCTCGTCCACAACGGCATCATCGAGAACTTCGAATCGCTGCGCGAAGCGCTGCGCGCGAAGGGCTACGAATTCGTGTCGCAGACCGACACCGAAGTGATCGCCCACCTCGTGCACAGCCTGTATCGCGGCAACCTGTTCGACGCGGTGCGCGAGGCGGTCGGCCAGTTGCACGGCGCGTACGCGATCGCCGTGATCCACAAGGACCAGCCGCACACCGTCGTCGGCGCGCGCCAGGGTTCGCCGCTCGTGGTCGGCCACGGCGACGGCGAGAACTTCCTCGCGTCCGACGCGCTCGCGCTCGTGGGCAGCACCGACCGCTTCACGTTCCTCGAGGAAGGCGACGTGTGCGAGCTGTCGCTCGACGGCGTGAAGATCGTCGACCGGAACGGCGCGCTCGCGCAGCGCGAGATCCGCGTGGTCAGCACCTACGGCGGCGCGGTCGAACTCGGCCCGTATCGTCACTTCATGCAGAAGGAAATCTTCGAGCAGCCGCGCGCGATCAGCGATACCGTGCCGCAAACGGACGCATTCGACGCGACGCTGTTCGGCGACGCCGCGCCCGCCGCGTTCGCGAACATCGACAGCCTGCTGATCCTCGCGTGCGGCACGAGCTACTACTCGGGCCTGACCGCGAAGTACTGGCTCGAATCGATCGCGAAGATCCCGACGCAGGTCGAGATCGCGAGCGAATACCGCTACCGCGAATCGGTACCGAACCCGCGCCAGCTCGTGCTGGTGATCTCGCAGTCGGGCGAGACGGCCGATACGCTCGCGGCGCTCAAGCACGCGCAATCGCTCGGCCACACGCATACGCTGGCCGTCTGCAACGTCGCGACGAGCGCGATGGTGCGCCTCACCGAAATGCAGTTCCTGACGCACGCGGGCACCGAGATCGGCGTCGCGTCGACCAAGGCGTTCACGACCCAGCTCGTCGCGCTGTTCGTGCTGGCCGCGACGCTCGGCAAGCTGCGCGGGCACGTCGACGCCGCGCAGGAAGCAGAATTCCTGAAGCAGCTGCGCCACCTGCCGGCCGCGCTGAACAGCGTGCTCGCGCTGGAGCCGCAGATCATCGCGTGGTCGGAGGAATTCGCGCGCAAGGAAAACGCGCTGTTCCTCGGCCGCGGGCTGCACTACCCGATCGCGCTCGAAGGCGCGCTGAAGCTGAAGGAAATCTCGTACATCCACGCCGAGGCCTATCCGGCCGGCGAACTGAAGCACGGGCCGCTCGCGCTCGTCACGGAAGCGATGCCGGTCGTCACGGTCGCGCCGAACGACACGCTGCTCGAGAAGCTGAAGTCGAACATGCAGGAAGTGCGTGCGCGCGGCGGCGAGCTGTACGTGTTCGCCGATGCCGACACGCAGATCGTCAACGACGATGGCCTGCACGTGATCCGGATGCCGGAGCACTACGGGCAACTGTCGCCGATCCTGCACGTCGTGCCGCTGCAATTGCTCGCGTATCACACCGCGTGCGCACGCGGCACCGACGTCGACAAGCCGCGGAACCTCGCGAAGTCGGTGACGGTGGAGTAAGCGGTACCCGGCCGGGATGGCCCTGCGGGGCCGTTCCGGTGGCGCGTCGATGTCCAGCCGGCCGCTCGTGGCCGTTTGGCCAGGTCGAAATATGTACCACGTAGTGGTATATAATTCTGTGCTAACTCGACCGGCCCGACATGCCTGCTTCCGTACGACGCGTCTTCAAGACGAAATGGTTTCACAAGGCAGCCAGAAAAGCAGGAATCGCCGATGCCGAACTCTGCCGCGCAATCCGGGAGCTGGCGCGCGGCCAGGGCGTCGATCTCGGCGGCAACGTCTGGAAGAAGCGCCTGGACGGCAACCGTCAGCGCGGGATCGTGCTGGGCAGGATCGGGCAGGCGTGGGTGTTCGTGTTCCTGTTCGCGAAACGCGATCGGGACGACATCGACGAACGCGAACTGCGCGCCTTCAGAAAGCTCGCGGTCGATGTCGGGCATCGCACCGATGCCGACCTCGCGACGCTGATCGCACTGAAAGAGCTTGTGGAGATTTGCAATGGCTAAGAGTCGGTTCAAGAGCGACGCAACGGAGGCGATCCACAGCGCCGCGTCCGGTCTTTATCGCGCCAGCCTGATCGACAAGAAGACGATGCGCGAATACGACGACCTCTGCATCGAAGCCGCCCCGCAGTTCGCGCCGGAAGCGATCGCCCGCATCCGCAAATCGGTCAACGTCAGCCAGAGCGTGTTCGCGCTCTACCTGAACACGACGACGTCGACGATCCGCCAATGGGAACAGGGCGACAAGCGGCCGAGCGGCATCGCCGCGCGCATGCTGCAGATCGTCGAGAAGCACGGGCTCGAGGTGTTCTCCTGAGCACGCCATCCCGCCTCGCAGGCCGCCTCGTGCGCCAACAAGAATTTGACGGAGAGACCATGGTAAGACTGTTGGGATGCGGATTGCTGGCACTGACGTTCGCGTCGACGGGCTGGGCAGCCGAGCACTATGTCGAGGTCTGGAACCCGCCCGAGGCGCGGTTGCCGGCCGCGCACGCGCCGGCGGCGCGCAAGAGTGCCGACGCCCCCGCCGCCACGACGACGAAACACGCCGCCGTGCCGCCGAAGGCCGTCGCGAAGCCGCCGCACAAGCGTCACGTCGCGCAAACCGCGCAGGCCGTGAAAGCCGGTTCGCATCGTCCGCCCGCGGCCGAGGCACCGGCCGCCCCGCGCCCCGTCGCGCAGCCCGCACCGGGCCGCCTGACGGTGATGCAGCCGGCTGCGCCCGATGCGCAGCACGCGCTAAACTTCTCAAACATCCCGCGTCAATACACGCCGGACGGCAACGTGCTGCAGGTCGGCACGCACGGCCGCTCCGCGGAGGTGACTCGATAATGGAAGCGCAAACCTACCACGGCTACCAGATCTGGGGCCACGCGATCCTGCAGCAGGACGAGATCCTGCAGCCCGAGCGCTTCGCGGCGAGCGGCACGATCACGCAGAACAACAAGCTGGTCGAGGCATCCGGCGTGCTCGGCGTGTTCGACACCGAGGACGACGCGCGCGATGCGGGGCTCGAATGGGCCCGCGCATGGATCGACAGCCACCGCTGACCGGGCGCGGCGGGCGCCACCCGCGTGCGGCTGCCCAGGCCGCGCACGGGCCGGCCGCGAACCGCACATGAAAAAAAGGGGCGTCCATGACGCCCCTTTTTTATTCGAACCTGAACCACTCAGGCCACCGGCCGTGGCGGCCGCACCGCCGCCTGCGGCCGGCCGACGAGCCGTGCCAGCCCGACAATCGCGGCCAGCGTCGCGAGATACGCGACGATCTGGATGCCCGCCGGGCGCGCGGTATAGCCGACCAGCGTATGCAGCGCCTTGCCGACGATGCTCGAATCCCTGAGCAGCCACGACGTATCCCAGATCACATCGCCCCACGACGGCACGAGGCCAGCCGAGAGCAGGAAACCGACGCACTGGCTTGCCATCCCCGCCGCGAGCAGCACGATCAGCCAGTTGGTGACGGAGAACAGGCGCTTCAGCGGAATCTGCAGCAGGCCCGCATACATCCCGTAGCCGAGCCCGGCGCCGCCCAGCACGCCGAGCAACCCGCCGACGATCATCTGCGGCGTCTGCCCCGGATCGCCCGCCGCGATGCCGTACAGGAACAGCACGGCCTCGGAGCCTTCGCGCAGCACCGCGACGCCGACCACGATCGCCAGCCCCGTCAGCGGCTTGCTGCCGGCCGCGACGGCACGTCCGACCTCGGTCATCTGCATCGCCATCTCGCGACCGTGCCGGCTCATCCAGATGCTGTGCCACGCGAGCATCAGCGTCGCGACGAACATCACGCCCGCGTTGAAGACCTCCTGCCCCATGCCGGACGCCCACTGCGAAATCACGTCGGCGAACGCGGCGATCAGGCCGGCGCCGATCACGCCGCCCACCAGCCCGCTGCCGACCCACCAGCCGCGCCGCGGCACGCCCTTCGTGGCGGCCATCACGATCGACACCACCAGCGCGGCCTCGAGCACTTCACGAAAGACGATCAGAGCGGTAGACAACATGGCGATATCGGCTTACTTGACGGTCAGGTGCGTCTTCGACTGCGCTTCGTGATACTCGTCGTGGAATTCGTACGTGCCGGCCTTCAGCGGCCCGACCAGGATCTCCACCGACTTGCCGGCTGGCACGACCTTCTCCGCCTTGAAGTCGTCGCTCTCGAATTCGGCGGGCGTCGCGTCGAGGTTCTTCACGACGAACTTCACCTTCTTGCCGGCCGGGATCGTCACGCCGTCCGGCGAAAACTTGTGATCCTTCAGGGTCAGGTTGACGACATCGTCGGCCGCGAAGGCGGACGTTGCCGATGCGCCCAGCAGCGCCAGCGCGAAGCCGAAAGCAAAACGATTCATAGGGGTAACGAAATGAAATATCGAAGGGAGCTGATACTAAGATCGATTCGCATTTTCACCTCGCGTACCCTTACTCCCAATAGGGTGATCGCGCTTCATGGATCGACGTCGCGCATTGCCCGGCAAGGCATCCGCCCTGCTTCGCCCGGAACGCTTCGCCGTCAATCAGGACAAGTGCCGAATGACGTCAAAGGCCCGATCGATATTCGTCAGACTTCATCTTTACAACGCGCTGTCGCCCGATCCAGGCGCAACACCGATTCCCCGCGACGCGCGCACGCTTGACCTTCCCACTATGGCAAGCTTCATGCTGTCGATGCTTGTCAATCGTCAACTCAGGAGAACACGATGGAATTCGAAGTCCAGGACATGACCTGCGGCGGCTGCGCCAATGCCATCACCCGCGCGGTGACGGCCGCCGATCCCGCCGCGAAGCTCGACATCGACGTCGCGGCGAAGATCGTCAAGGTCGAATCGGCGCAAGGCGCCGAGCGCGTGCAGTCGATCATCGAAGCCGCCGGCTTCCACCCTGCGCTGCGCGCCGCATAACGCCCGCCCGCTGCGGGTGCGGGCACGCCGTCGTACGGCGCCGCGCCCGCATCCGGCAGCGCGTCAGCGCAGCCGGATCAGCGTCGACTTCAGCTCGGTGTACTTCTCGAGCGCGTGCAACGACTTGTCGCGACCGTTGCCCGACTGCTTGTAGCCGCCGAACGGGAAGTTCATGTCGCCCCCCTCGTCGTAGCAGTTCACCCAGACGGTGCCCGCACGCAGCCGGCGCGACACGTCGTGCGCGGTCGTCAGGTTCGACGTCCACACGGCCGCGGCCAGCCCGTATTCGGTGTCGTTCGCGATCCGCACGGCCTCGTCGACGTCGTCGAACACGATCACCGACAGCACCGGCCCGAAGATCTCCTCGCGCGCGATCTTCGCATCCGGTTTCACCTCGAACACCGTCGGCTCCACGTAGAAGCCGCCCGTTTCCGCCTTCACGCGCGCACCGCCGGTGACAAGCTTGCCTTCACTGCGCCCGGCCTCGATATAGCCGAGCACGCGCTCGAGCTGGATGCCGTCCACGATCGCGCCCATCGACACCGACGGATCGAGCGGATTGCCGGGCACGTACGCACGCGCGGCCGCGACGAGCTTCTCGATGAATGCGTCCTTGATGTCGCGATGCACGAGCAGCCGGGAACCTGCCGTGCACATCTCGCCCATGTTGTAGAAGATCGCGCCGGCGGCAGCCTGCGCCGCGCGGTCGAGATCGGGACAATCGGGCAACACGATGTTCGGCGACTTGCCGCCGAGTTCGAGCCATGCGCGCTTCAGGTTCGACTGCGCGGCGTACTGCATGATCAGCTTGCCGACCGCCGTCGAGCCTGTAAACGCGATGCAATCGACGTCGCGATGCAGCGCGAGCAGCTTGCCGGGCTCGCCCGCACCCGGCACGACGTTGAACACGCCGGCGGGAATGCCGGCCTCGTACGCGAGTTGCGCGACGCGGATTGCGGTCAGCGGCGATTTCTCCGACGGCTTCAGCACCACGCTGTTGCCGGCCGCGAGCGCCGGGCCGAATTTCCACGCGGCCATCAGGATCGGGAAGTTCCACGGCACGACGGCGGCCACCACGCCGACCGGCTCGCGCGTGACCAGGCCGACGAGATGATGATCGGCCGGCGCAACCTCGCCGCCCACCTTGTCGATCGCTTCTGCAAACCACTCGACGCAGTACGCGGCGCCCGGCACGTCGACCGTCGTCGTGTCGCCGATCGGCTTGCCGGCGTCGAGCGTTTCGAGCAGCGACAGCTCGTCGAGATGCTCGCGCATCAACGCGGCCCAGCGCAGCAGCACGGCCTTGCGCGCACGCGGGTTCAGCCCGGCCCATACGCCCGCATCGAACGCGCGACGCGCGGCCGCAACGGCCGCGTTCACGTCGGCTTCGCCGCAATCGGCGACCTTCGCGAGCACGCGGCCGTCGATCGGGCTCACGCAGTCGAATGTCTTGCCGCCATGCGCGTCGCGCGACGCGCCGTCGATGAATGCGCGCCCTTCGATCTCGAGCGACGCCGCCTTGTCCTGCCAGTCAGCCAAAGTCAACTTGTTCATCAGGATGCCTCAGTTTTTTGGCACTCGCGATGCGGCACGCCGCTGCGCGTGACGCGCAGCCGGCCGGCAGCGAATGCAGTGACGCGCGGTGGAAAGGTCAGAAGGTCGCCGGCGAATTGGCCGAAACGACCTCGCAGATCAGGTCCGCGCTGGGATTGCGAAAACGGTGCGGCAAACGGCTTTCGAAGTAGTAGCCGTCTCCGGGGTCGAGCAGCCACGTCGCGCCGTCGACGGTCAGCTCGAGCCGGCCCGACACGACGACACCGCCCTCGTGCCCCGCGTGCACGAGCATCTCGGGCCCCGTGTCGGCCTGCGGCTGGTAGATCTCGCGCAGGATGCACATGTTGCGGTCCTTCATGCTCGCGCCGACCAGATGGAACGCAAGCGTGTCGTTGCCGAGGTTCGGCATCTCGTCACGACGCGACACGACCGAACGCGAATCGACGAGCTCGAACGTGAAGAACTCCGCGAGACTCATCGGGATGCATTCGAGCAGCTTCTTCAGCGAGCCGACCGACGGGCTCACACGGCCCTGTTCGATCAGCGAGATCGTGCCGTTGGTCACGCCGGCCCGCTTCGCGAGTTCGCGTTGCGACAGGCCATGCTTGTTGCGCACGAAACGCAGGCGCTCGGCGACTTCGGTAGACATCGATTCGGTTTCGGACACGATAAGTGCGATGACAAAGTGAAACGACGCGTTGGACAGCCGTTGAATATTCTAATCACTTTATGCCGCGCATCAGCGGGGAAAACCCTGAAAGGCGTTCGAAATAATGAACACCCTGTCGATTATTCCGTTTACGAATCTTTTGTTCGCACTGCTCGGGAAAGCCCTGATGCAACACCGTTAAAAAACATTTGACGCCGTTTTTGGCTCGTATATGCTGGCTCTCAGGTTAGCGTCATCAAGCTTTCATGGGCAGCAAAAACGTTATTGCAACGCAAAAATTGATGCCCATCAATGTAAATAACGCGTAACCGGCGCCTTGATTATTTTAAACGCCCAGCGCGTCGAAACGGTCAGGTGTTCAATACTTTCAACAACCCAGTCGAGTGTAATCGTGAGAGTCCGTGGCCCTCTGGTGAGGTGGGATCGAGGCGATGTGCGAAGTTTGCGCAGCGCGGCGTCCGCTTCCGACGACGGCAGTTGCGGCTGGCATAGTCCTCGCCTGCTTCATCTGTCGATCTACACCATCCTGTCCCGTCGTTCCGTTCGGCGTCACAACGCCGTTTCCGCACGCGCCTTCGTTGCCGTCGATACCGACGAAGTGGCGTCGCTGCTGCCGTAGCGCCTCTCCTTTCTTTACGTCGTTCGTTTCATCTGCCGATTCGCCAACCGCATCGTCCGTGCGGTGACGGAACGCGTTCGCGCATGCGTTGCTGCGTCGCGTATCGCCATGAAATGAACGACGGCCAGATCGTCGCGCGCAGCGCGGATCGCCACACCATCCCGTTGCGCCCATTCACCAGCGGCCCTGCGTCTCGCGCAAGGCTGCGGGGTTGTTGCACGCCGGCGTTTCGCCACATCCGGCAAGACGTAAGCGACAACCCTCCGGATAACTGATTGACGTCATGGAAAGAAGGAAACCTCTCGTCGGCATCACCGCCGACCACACGCAAATCGGCGCACACGCGTCGCACACGGTCGGCGACAAGTACGTCGCCGCGATCGTCGACGGCGCGCAAGCGTTCGCGATGGTGCTGCCCGCGCTCGGCGATCGCCAGTCGGTCGACGACGTGCTCGACACGGTCGACGGCCTGCTGTTTACCGGCAGCTACTCGAACGTCGAGCCGCACCTGTACGGCGGCGAACCGAGCGCACCGGGCACGAAGCACGACCCGGCCCGCGACGCGACCACGCTGCCGCTGCTGCGCGCGGCGATCGCCGCGCGCGTACCCGTGCTGGCCGTCTGCCGCGGCTTCCAGGAGCTGAACGTCGTCTGCGGCGGCACGCTGCACCAGCGCGTGCATGAAGTGCCGGGCTTCGCCGATCACCGCGAAGACGACGACGCGCCGATGGACACGCAGTACGGCCCCGCGCACGTCGTGCGCCTGACGCCCGGCGGCCAGTTGCACGCGCTCGCCGGCGGCCGCGACGAAGTGCACGTGAACTCGCTGCACAAGCAGGGCATCGCACAGCTGGGCTCCGGCCTCGCCGTCGAGGCCGTCGCGCCGGACGGGCTGATCGAAGCCGTGAGCGTCGTCGACGCACCGGCTTTCGCCCTGGCCGTGCAGTGGCATCCGGAATGGCGCCATGCGCAGGACCCGCTGTCGAGCGCGATCTTCCGCGCCTTCGGCGACGCCTGCCGCGCCCGCCGCGCCGCCCGCACGCGTGCCATGGCCGCCGCCGCGCTCGCCTGAGCGCGCCGACCCAAACCAACGAGAACAGACATGCAAGACATCGAAGATTTTCTGAAACAACACCGGATCACCGAAGTCGAGGCGATCATTCCCGACATGGCCGGCATCGCGCGCGGCAAGATCACGCCGCGCAACAAGTTCACGTCCGGCGAATCGATGCGCCTGCCGCAAGCCGTGATGGTGCAGACCGTCACCGGCGAATATCCGGAAGACGGCTCGCTGACCGGCGTGACCGACCCCGACATGGTGTGCGTGCCCGACGCGTCGACGATCCGCCTGATCCCGTGGGCCATCGACCCGACCGCGCAGGTGATCCACGACTGCGTGCACTTCGACGGCTCGCCGGTCGAGATCTCGCCGCGCTACGTGCTGCGCCGCGTGCTCGACCTGTACAAGGCGAAGGGCTGGAAGCCGGTCGTCGCGCCCGAGCTCGAGTTCTACCTGGTCGACATGAACAAGGATCCCGACCTGCCGCTGCGTCCGCCGGTCGGCCGTACGGGCCGCCCCGAAACGGGCCGCCAGTCGTATTCGATCGAGGCCGTCAACGAGTTCGACCCGCTGTTCGAGGACATCTACGAGTACTGCGAAGCGCAGAACCTCGACATCGACACGCTGATCCACGAAGTCGGCGCCGCGCAGATGGAGATCAACTTCATGCACGGCGACGCGCTGTCGCTGGCCGACCAGGTGTTCCTGTTCAAGCGCACGGTACGCGAGGCCGCGCTGCGTCACAACATGTACGCGACGTTCATGGCCAAGCCGATGGAAGACGAACCGGGTTCGGCGATGCACGTGCACCAGAGCATCGTCGACGAGGAAACGGGCCATAACCTGTTCACGTCGCAGGAAACCGGCGGCGCGACGTCGATGTTCTACAACTACCTCGCGGGTCTGCAGAAGTACACGCCGGCACTGATGCCGATCTTCGCGCCGTACATCAACTCGTACCGCCGCCTGTCGCGCTTCATGGCTGCACCGATCAACGTGCAGTGGGGCTACGACAACCGCACGGTCGGCTTCCGCATCCCGCACTCGAGCCCGTCGGCACGCCGCATCGAGAACCGCATCCCGGGCGTCGACTGCAACCCGTACCTCGCACTCGCCGCGACGCTCGCGGCTGGCTATCTCGGCATGACGCAGCGCCTGGAGCCGACCGAGCCGCTCGTCAGCGACGGCTACGACCTGCCGTACCAGCTGCCGCGCAACCTCGAGGAAGGGCTCACGCTGATGGCCGCCTGCGAGCCGCTCGGCGAGATCCTCGGCCACAAGTTCCTGAAGGCGTATTTCGCGCTGAAGGAAACCGAATACGAAGCGTTCTTCCGCGTGATCAGCTCGTGGGAACGCCGCCATCTGCTGCTGCACGTCTGAGCGTGCGCCCAACCGAATACGGAATCACGGAGGAAACATGACGTACCGCAACGAATCTGCCTGGATCCAGCCCGCCGCCCCCACCGCCACGGCCGCCGCACCGCGCGCGGCGCAGGCGCGCACGACCGCCGAATACCGCGCGCTCGACGCCGCGCACCACATCCATCCGTTCTCCGACATGGGTGCGCTGAACCGCGCGGGCAGCCGCGTGATCGTGAAGGCCGACGGCGTCTACCTGTGGGACTCGGACGGCAACAAGGTGATCGACGGGATGGCCGGCCTCTGGTGCGTGAACGTCGGCTACGGCCGCAAGGAGCTCGCCGACGCAGCCTATCGCCAGCTCCAGGAACTGCCGTTCTACAACACGTTCTTCAAGACCACGCACCCACCGGTGATCGAACTGTCCGCGATGCTCGCGGAAGTCACGCCGAAGGGCTTCAACCACTTCTTCTATTGCAACAGCGGCTCGGAAGGCAACGACACGGTGCTGCGCCTCGTGCACCAGTACTGGCGCGTGCAGGGCCAGCCGCAGAAGAAGTTCGTGATCTCGCGCAAAAACGGCTATCACGGCTCGACGATCGCCGGCGGCACGCTCGGCGGGATGGGCTACATGCACGAGCAGATGCCGTCGAAGGTCGAGAACATCGTGCACATCGACCAGCCGTATTTCTTCGGCGAAGCGGCGGCCGGCGAAACGCCGGAAGCGTTCGGCCTCGCCCGCGCGCAGCAGCTCGAAGCGAAGATCCTCGAACTCGGCGCGGAGAACGTCGCCGCATTCATCGGCGAGCCGTTCCAGGGCGCGGGCGGCGTGATCTTCCCGCCGTCGACGTATTGGCCGGAAATCCAGCGGATCTGCCGCAAGTACGACATCCTGCTCGTCGCTGATGAAGTGATCGGCGGCTTCGGCCGCACCGGCGAATGGTTCGCGCACCAGCACTTCGGCTTCGAGCCGGACCTGATCACGATGGCCAAGGGCCTCACGTCGGGCTACGTGCCGATGGGTGCGGTCGGCATTCACGAGCGCGTCGCGCGGCCGATCATCGACAACGGCGAATTCAACCACGGCCTCACGTACTCGGGCCACCCGGTCGCGGCGGCCGTCGCGGTTGCGAACCTGAAGCTGCTGCGCGACGAAGGGATCGTCGAGCGCGTGAAGAACGATACCGGCCCGTACTTCCAGGCGCTGATGCGCGAAACCTTCGCGCGTCACCCGATCGTCGGCGAAGTGCACGGCCACGGCCTCGTCGCGAGCCTGCAGCTCGCCGAATCGCCGGCAGAACGCCGCCGCTTCGCGAACGGCGGCGACGTCGGCACGATCTGCCGCGACTTCTGCTTCAACGGCAACCTGATCATGCGTGCGACCGGCGACCGGATGCTGCTGTCGCCGCCGCTCGTGATCTCGCGTCCGGAAATCGATGAACTCGTATCGAAGGCGAAAAAAGCAGTCGATGCAACCGCCCAGCAACTGGGTATTTCGTAACGGTTTTGCCTACAGGCGTGCGGCGGGCGCCGCACGCCGCCATAACCAGGGGAATTCCACCATGCGTGCCTGCTTTCTTCGCCAAGCCTGTTCTGTTGCCGCCCTTGCCGCCGCGGCCGCGTTCACGTCGGTCGCCAGCCCGACGGCGCACGCGGCCGACGAGCTGAATGTCTACAACTGGTCCGACTACATCGCACCCGACACGATCCCGAACTTCCAGAAGCAGACGGGCATCCACGTCAAGTACGACAACTACGACAGCGACGACACGCTTCAGGCGAAGCTGCTGGCCGGCAGTTCGGGCTACGACATCGTCGTGCCGACGTCGAACTACATGGCCAAGCAGATCCAGGCCGGCGTGTACCAGAAGCTCGACAAGTCGAAGCTGCCGAACCTCGCGAACCTCGACCCGCTGCTGATGAAGATGATCGCGGATGCCGATCCGGGCAACCAGTACGGTGTGCCCTGGGCCTACGGCACGGACGGCATCGGCTACAACGCGCAGGCGGTGAAGAAGGCACTCGGCGACAAAGCGCCGGTCGACAGCTGGGCACTGGTGTTCGACCCGGCCAACATGGAAAAGCTGAAGGGCTGCGGCGTGTCGTTCCTCGACCAGGCCGTCGACGTGTTCGCCGCCACGCTGCAATACATGGGCAAGAACCCGAACAGCACGAACCCCGGCGATTACCAGGCAGCCTTCGAAGTCCTGAAGAAAGTCCGCCCGTACATCACCCAGTTCAACTCGTCCGGCTACATCAACGACCTCGCGAACAACGATGTGTGCGTCGCGCTCGGCTGGTCGGGCGACGTCGGCATCGCGCATCGCCGCTCGGCCGAAGCGAAGCGTTCGTATGACATCAAGTTCTCGAACCCGAAGGAAGGCGGCCTGCTGTGGTTCGACGTGATGGTGATCCCGAAGGATGCACCGCACCCCGAGGCCGCCCTGAAGTGGATCAACTACGTGTCCGATCCGAAGGTCAACGCGGCGATCACCAACACGGTGTTCTACCCGACTGCCAACAAGGCTGCGCATCAGTTCGTCACGCCGAGCGTCGCGCAGGACCCGACGGTCTATCCGCCCGAAGACGTGCTGAAGAAGATGGTGCTGATGAAGCCGATGCCGGCCGACATCCTGCGCCTCCAGAACCGCCTGTGGGCCCAATTGAAGACCGGCCACTGATCGCCCTGCATTCCGGCGGCGCAGGCATCGCTTCACGCCTGCCCGCCTGAGATCCGCGGACCTCCGTCCGCCCGCGCGCGCCGCGCGCACTGTTCCATCCGGCACGAGCCGTCGTCCGCGAGTCGCGTTGCGCGCCTCGTGCGGGGACGCTCACGCCTGCAATCCGTGAAGAACGAATGGTGACTCCCATGCAATCGATACCCTCTTCCGCTGCTGCACGACAGACCCAACCGGCCGCCGCGGCCCGTACGCAAAACGACGCGTTCGTGCGCATCGAAAACGTCGTGAAGAAATTCGGCGACAGCACGGCCGTCGACAACGTGAACCTGACCATCGCCAAGAACGAGCTGTTCGCGCTGCTCGGCAGCTCGGGCTGCGGCAAGTCGACGTTGCTGCGCATGCTCGCCGGGCTCGAGACGGCCACCTCCGGCAAGATCTTCGTCGACGGCGAAGATCTTG
>NZ_JAAGPM010000159.1:0-17210 GCF_017104865.1 Burkholderia sp. Ac-20349 | reverse complement strand
TCGATCGGCTCGACCGTGCTGCTGACGACGCGTCGCCCGGACAAACTCGAGGCGTCGCTGTCGACCCAGTTCTTCACGCAGCGCTATCACGACGGCTACGGGGTGGCAGACAGCTTCGGCGGCAATCACCAGACCGCGCGGATCGCGAACCGCGTCGGCCGGTTCTGGTTCGCGCTGTCGCTCGACCGGCTCGAGAACAACGGGCAGCCGATGCAGTATGCGAGCCCCAATTCGACGTACAACCCGAAGCTCGGCGCCGCCGTGCCCGTGACGGGCGCCGCGACCGACATCGGGCCCAACGGAAAGCCGCGGACGATCGTCGGTGCGCAGTCGATCGAGCGGACCGAGCAGCTCAACGAAACGGTCCGGATGGGCTATGCGTTCACCGACCATGTCGATGCGACGCTCACGCTCGGGCATTGGGAGAACCATTACCGGCAGCACGGCGAAACCTTCCTGCGCGATGCGGCCGGCAATCCGGTCTACGGCGGCAACGTGTCGATCGGCGGCCGGAACATGACCGTCGCGCCGAACGCGTTCGCACCGCAGCGCGGGGACCAGGAGAACTGGCTGTACGCGCTCGGCCTGAACGGCCGGCTCGATTCCGGCTGGCGCCTGTCGGGCGTCGTGTCCGCATACGACGTGTCGCGCGACGTGCAGCGCTCGGCGTCGACCGTGCAGGGCGGCGCAGGCACGCAGTTCCAGGGCGACGGCACCGGCTGGCGCACGCTCGACCTGAAGGCCGAGGCGCCGGAAGTGAAGGGCCATACGTTCACGTTCGGTTACCACTACGACAACTACTTCCTGCGCAACGTCACGTACAACACGGCCGACTGGCTGGCCGGGCCGACCACGTCGCTGTCGAGCGTCTATCGCGGCGACACGCGCACGCAGGCGCTGTTCGGCCAGGACGCGTGGCGCTTCGCGCCGGGCTGGCTCGCGACGCTGGGGCTGCGTTACGAGCGCTGGGATGCGTACGGCGGCGCGCTCGGCAATGCCACGGGCACGCTCGGCTATGCGGACCGCAGCGCGAATGCGCTGTCGCCGAAGGTCGCGCTGCAATGGGATGCGACCGACGTCTGGCGCTTCCGGCTGTCGTTCGCGACCGGCACGCGTTTCCCGACGGTCGGCGAACTGTTCCAGGGCACGATCTCGAACAACGCGATCGTCAACAACAACCCGAACCTGCGGCCCGAAAAGGCGATCGACTGGGACTTCACGGCCGAACGCGACGTGGGTGTCGGCGTCGTGCGTGCCAGCGTGTTCCAGAGCGATCTGCGCGATTCGATCTACAGCCAGACGACGGTGTCGGGCGCGACGACGGTGACCAACATCTCGAACGTCGATCGCGTGCGCGTGCGCGGCGTCGAACTCGCGTTCAGCGGCGAGAACGTCGGTTTGAAGGGGCTCGCGATCGACGCGAACGTGTCGGCGAGCAACGCGCAGATCCTTGCCGATGCCGCGAATCCCACGTATGTCGGCTCGCGCTTTCCGCGAATTCCGCGCATGCGCGCAAACCTGCTCGCGTCGTATCGCTTTGACGAGCACTGGCTTGCGAGCGTCGGCGTGCGCTATTCGGGCCGCCAGTTCAACACGCTCGACAACAGCGACGTGAACCCGGACGTCTACGGCGGCACGAGCTCGTTCACGGTCGTCGACCTGAAGGCACGCTACCGCTTCGACCGTCACTGGACCGCGTCGGTCGGCATCGACAACCTGACGGACCGCCGTTACTACGTGTTCCACCCGTATCCGGGCCGTACTTTCTATGGAGAACTGAAATGGTCGCTGTGAGATCGCTCGCGGCAGGCGGCGCGCTGTGGTTCGCGTTGCTGTCGTCCGCCGGTGCGCACGATGCGCATGACGTGCCGAAGGCGGCCGACCCGCACGCCGCGCACATGAGCATGCAGGCCGCGCCCGCGCAGCAGAAGCAGCCGCTCGCGACCGGCGCCGCGTTCGACGCGCATCACCGGCTGTGGGTCGCGTGGGTCGAGGGCGCGCACGTTGTCGTCGCGCATTCCGACGACGCGGGCCGCACGCTGTCCGCGCCAGTGACCGTCAACGCGATGCCGGAGCCGATCTACACGAGCGCCGAGAATCGCCCGAAGATCGCGACGAGTCCGGACGGTCGCGCGGTGTACGTGTCGTGGTCGATGCCGCTCGATGCGCCGTACACCGGCATGGTGCGCTTCGCGCGATCGCTCGACGGCGGCGCGACGTGGAGCGTACCCGTGACCGTACATCGCGACCGGCAGGCGATCACGCACCGCTTCGACATGATGGCCGTCGATCCGGCCGGCAATATCGCGATCGCATGGATCGACAAGCGCGATCTCGTGGCGGCGAAAGCGGCGGGGCAGGCGTACGAAGGCGCGGCTGTCTACTACGCGGTATCGCGCGACGGCGGCGCATCGTTCGAAGCCGAGCGCAAGGTGACCGACCACACGTGCGAATGCTGCCGCATCGCGATGGCGATCGATCCGGCCGGACGGATCGAGGCCGCGTGGCGCAACGTGTTTCCGGGGCAGATCCGCGATCATGCGCTCGCCGTGTTGCCCGTCGCGGCGTCGGAGCCGGTCGTGCCGGTGCGCGCGACGTTCTCGAACTGGCACGTCGAGGCGTGCCCCGAGCACGGGCCGGCGCTGGCGATCACGTCGGACGGCACGCGCCATCTCGCCTGGTTCGGCGTCGTCGACGGCCGGGCCGACGTGTTCTATTCGCGCATCGGCGCCGACGGCGAGCCGCGCGGCATGCCGTGGGCATTCGGCGCGAATCCCGCGGTGCCCGGCGAGCAGGCGTCGCATGCGGCGCTCGTCGCGCGCGGCGACGTCGTGTGGCTCGCCTGGAAGGCGTTCGACGGCGACACGATGCAGATCAAGCTGCGCCGGTCGGACGATCGCGGCGAGCACTGGTCGGCGCCGCGCGTGATCGCGTCGACGTCGGGCGCGAGCGACAACCCGCAATTGCTCGACGACGCGGGCCGCCTCTATCTGTCGTGGCGCACGCGTAACGACGGTTATCGGCTGATCGCGGTGGAGGGGGCGAAATGAAGCGGCTGATTGCGTTGCTGGGCATCGTACTCGCGAGCGTGCCGGCGTGGGCCGGCGGCGAACTGCAGCCGCTGCGCGCGGCCGACGTCGCGCGCCTGTATGCGACCGCGCACGAGCGGCCGCTGGCGGTCGAGATCTGGTCGCTCGATTGCGGATACTGTCGCGAGAACGCCGCGCACCTGGTCGCGTGGCAGCGCCGCCATCCGGACGTGCAGCTCGCGATGGTCGCGATGGATGCATACGACGACAACGGTGCGGCGATCTCGCAGGCGCTCGCGCAGATGAACTTGCCGCCGCAGGTCGCGCAGTACGCGAACGCGGAGCCGATGCCCGAGCGTCTGCGGGCGGCGCTCGATGCGGGATGGAGAGGGGAGATGCCGCGCACCGTGTGGATCGGGCGCGATGGCGCACGCGAAGCGCGCAGCGGATTGCTGACGGCCGACGTGCTCGACGGCTGGTTGCAGCGCGCCAGGCGCTGAACGGGCCAGCGGCGCGCGGCGAGCGGGCCGCGCGCCGGCCTGATACGAAAACGCGCCCGAAGGCGCGTGGAGAGAATCGTCAGGCCGCTCGCTTGAATAGCCGGATCACGAACAGCAGGATCACCGCGCCGACGACCGCGACGATCACCGAACCGATGAAGCCGCTGCCGACGCTGATGCCGAGCAGCCCGGCGAGCCAGCCGCCGATCACTGCGCCGACGATACCGACGATGATGTCGACGATCAGCCCGAAGCCGCCGCCCTTGACGAGCAAGCCGGCAAGCCAGCCGGCAATCGCGCCGATGATGAGCCACATAATCAAGCCATGAGCCATGGTTGTCCTCTCCTTGAGTTGTGTCGAATGACCGGACGTCGGCAGCGTTGCCGCAAGCTGAATGAAGGCGGCAACGCGACCTGCCGCGCCGCCCACGCAATGTAACGCGATAGACGGGTCGGAATCGTTAAGTAATGTTATGCACCCTTAACCGGATTTTCCAGGGAATTCGTCTGCATACGGGGAGGCTCGTGCGTGGACGATGCGTGATGAAATGAATATGTAATAAATGACCGCCGGTGAAGCCGGTCGGCCAGGGGCGTCATCGTTCGCGCGTCGATGCCTGCGTGCCCGTGTCGGGCAATCCGTCGCTTGCGTCGGCGATCAGCCGGGCGACGGTCGCGGGTTCGCCGATCGCCTCGATCGACAGCAGTGCGAAGCGGGCGAGAAAGAGCGATGCGTCCGCTTCACCGATCCGCGTCATCGTGCGGCACAGGTCGGTGTAGAGGGTGTCGCGTTCGGTATCCGTCATCATGCGGTCTCCTGAGGATCGGTTGACGCGCACGGATGGAGTGCGCGTTCGAGCGCGGCGGCCACGTCGCCGGCGCAAGCGTCGTGCCAGCGGCCGAGGACGTGACCGTCCGGACGCACGAGATAGACGGTGCCGTCGCGCGCGCCATACATGTCGAACAACCGGCCGTCGTCGTCGTGGCCGCCGCAGGCCGGTTGCCGCGGAGCCGCATGCCGTGCGAGCGTGACGAGCGCGAACGGTATCCGCGCAGCGTGCAGGCGCCGTTCGAGATCGGCGAGTGCCGGATCGGGCACGCCGTCGGACGTGAAGCAGAACGCCGTGAAGCGCGGCGCGACGAGATCGGTCAGGTGGCCGCGACGCATGTCGCTGCCATGCGCCGGGTACAGCATCAGCGGGCATTCGGCGAGCACCGTGCCGGGCGTGGGGCCGGCGGCAAACGTATCGCGTTCGGCTGCGTTGAGCGACGACGTCGCATAGGCGATGGCCGTCGTCTGGCGCGGATTGATCAGCGAACGCAGCGCCGGATGCCCGACCGCGAGCGACAGCACGGCCTTGCGCATCAGTTCGAACGCAAACGACGGCGGCGCCATGAACTCGGTGCTCTTCGTACCGTAGCGGAGATTCTCGTGCGTCGCGAACACGCGTTCGTCCGAATAGCTGTCGAGCAACGTGTCCGACGCGAGCCCGCGAGTCACGTACGCGAGTTTCCATGCAAGGTTGTCGGCATCGTCGATACCCGAGTTCGCGCCGCGCACGCCGAAGATCGGTACGAGATGCGCGGCATCGCCGCAGAACAGCACGCGGCCGTGCCGGTAGCGTTCGAGCGTCAGCGCGTTCGCCTTGTAGATCGTGATCCAGATCGGCGACCAGTCGCCGCGCTCGCCCATCATGTCGAGCAGGTTCTGCACGCGCGGGATCACGTTCTCCGGTTTCACAGCCGCTTCGGGATCCTCATCGTCGCGCAACTGGTAGTCGATTCGCCACACGTTGTCAGGCTGCTTGTGGACGAGCACCGTCGAACCCGGGTTCGACGACGGATCGAAGTACGCGAGCCGTTCGGTCGGCCGGTCGCTGTCGAGCGCGATGTCGACGATCACGTAGCGGCCCTCGTAGCTCGTGCCCTGGAGCGACAGGCCGAGCGCGTCGCGCATCGTGCTGCGTCCGCCGTCGCACGCAACGACCCAGTCGGCGTCGAGCGCATAGCCGCCGAGCGGCGTGTCGACCTGCAGGCGCACGCCGTCCGGCTGCCGGATCACACCGGTGACCTTCGCCTGCCAGCGAATCTCGATGAGTTCGGCGCGGCGCAGCGCGGCGTCGAGCAGGAATTGCTCGATGTGATACTGCGCGAGATTGATCATCGGCGGCAGCTTCTGGTTGTCGTCCTGCGGCATCGTGAAATGCAGCACTTCGTCGCGACGGTAGAAGCTGCGTCCGCCGGTCCACGGCAACCCGGTGCGCAGGAAGTCGTCGAGCGCGCCGAGCCGCTCGATGATCTCGAGGCTGCGCCGCGAGATGCAGATGGCGCGGCTGCCGTGGCAGACCGCGTCGTCGGCCTCGATCAGCACGCTGCGGATGCCGTGGTTCGCGAGGCCGAGCGCGACGGCCAGGCCGACAGGGCCGCCGCCGACGATCGCCACGCGATGCCGGTGCGTATCGATACCGTCGTCGCAGGCCGGCAGATGCGCGGGATGGCGCGCGGCGACGAACGGGTAGGGCTTGAAGTCGAGATCCATCGTTGGCTTCCAGGGGGGCGGTTCGACGTGCGCGCGGGCCGGGGCAACGCGTGCAGACAGTCGAAGCAGTATGGAAGCCGGTCGGACATCCGCTGTCCCCATTCCGGGTACGGCAAGCCGACCGGGATTTACCCCGATTCGGTCATCACGGGCCGGTTGGGTTCAGGGCTGCAGGCAGAGCGCGAACAGCTGGCGCTGGCTCGAGATGCCCAGGCGCCGGTATGCGCGTTTCTGGTACGTGACGACGCTGGACGTCTTCACGCCGATCGTCTCGCCGATCTCGTGCGCGGTCTGGCCTTCGAGTACGCCGCGCAGCACGTCGAGTTCGCGCTTGGACAGCGCCGGGCATGCGCTGCGTAGCCGCGCGAGCATCAGTTGCGGGATACCGATCTGCGCCGCACCGGCGAGCGCGTAGTGATGCTTCGCGGCCTGCGCGATCAGCGGCGCGAGCGCTTCGATCTCCGCGATCTCACGCGGCTGGAACGCGCCGCTGCGATGCGCGCGGTACAGGTTGATCGACAGCCAGCTCGCATCGTTGGGCTGCATCAGCAGTGACAGCCGGTCGGATACGTCGGGGCCGCGGTAGCAAGCCGCGCGATACGCTTCATGATCGATCTCGTCGCCGGCCTGCTGGTGCAGCAGCAGATCGTGGCGGCGCGTGCCGCGATGCGCGCTCGATACGATCTTCTGGTTGCCGTCGAGCGCGTAGAAGTGTCGCGCGTAGGTGTCGGCGACGTCGCGCAGGTAACGGCCGCCGCGATGGTCGGCGACGGATAGCGTGCGCGGGCGGTTGCCGAACTCGTACGCGAAGATCGTGCATTGCGTGACCGACAGCGCATCGTCGAACAGCCTCAGCACTTCGGCCGCGAATGCGATCGGCTCGCTGCCGCCGATCGCGGCGACGAGGCGCGTCGCACGCGCTACATCCAGTTGCCCGGTGAGGTTCGGTCGCTCGAGACGCCAGGTGCGCATGATGCTCGGAAAGGGCGGGGTGATCCGAAGATTGTAATCGGCGGGATGCGGCGCGGGAGTCGGGTGATGCCCGCAAGCGGAGCGGGTGCGGACAAAAGGGCAGCGCACGATTCGGCGCCCGGAATGAGAAAAGGGCTGACAAGCATGCTTGTCAGCCCTTTATAACTTGGTGCCGGAGATAGGAGTCGAACCTACGACCTTCGCATTACGAATGCGCTGCTCTACCAACTGAGCTACACCGGCATCAGAGAAACGAAATTATAAGGTGAAATCTGAAACCTTGGCAATAGGTTTTGCGAATTTTTTTCAGCTTGCTGCTGCTGTTTCGCGAAACTCATCGACTCGGCAAACTTCCCGCTTCGTTTCACTGCGATGTGACCCGTTGGGGTCACATCGAGAGGCGCGATTGTACTAACGTCGCGCGATACTGTCTAGTGCTGCAGTGCAAATTTATTGCTTTTCTTGATGGTAGCCCGTCACGCGCTCGACTTCGTTCTTCGAACCGAGGAACACCGGGACGCGCTGATGCAGGCCCGTCGGCTGCACTTCCATGATGCGCTGCGTGCCATTCGTCGCGGCACCGCCCGCCTGTTCGACGATGAACGACATCGGGTTCGCTTCGTACATCAGGCGCAGCTTGCCCGGACGATCGGGCGTGCGCTTGTCGGCCGGGTACATGAAGATGCCGCCGCGGTTCAGGATCCGGTGCACGTCGGCGACCATCGATGCGATCCAGCGCATGTTGAAGTTGTCGCCGCGCGGGCCGTCCTTGCCGGCGTTCAGTTCGTCGACATAGCGCTTGACCGGGTCGTACCAGTGGCGTGCGTTCGATGCATTGATCGCGTATTCGCGCGTGTCGGCCGGGATCTGCATGTTGCTCTGCGTGAGCACCCACGAGCCGACTTCGCGGTCGAGCGTGAAGCAGTTCACGCCGTTGCCGGTCGTCAGCACGAACACCGTTTGCGGGCCGTACACGGCGTAGCCGGCGGCGACCTGTTCCGTGCCGGGCTGCAGGAACGATTCCTCGGTGGCTTGCTTGCCGTCCGGGCAGCGCAGCACCGAGAAGATCGTGCCGATCGACACGTTCACGTCGATGTTCGACGAGCCGTCGAGCGGATCGAACACGAGCAGGTATTCGCCGCGCGGGTAGTTCGCCGGGATCGGGAAGAACGTTTCCATTTCTTCCGACGCCATCGCGGCGAGGTTGCCGCCCCATTCATTCGCGTCGAGCAGGATCTCGTTCGACAGGATGTCGAGCTTCTTCTGCACTTCGCCCTGGACGTTCTCGCTGCCGGCGGTGCCGAGCGCCTCGCCGAGCGCGCCCTTCGACACGTTGTAGCTGATCGCCTTGCATGCGCGGGCGACGACTTCGATCAGCAGGCGCAGGTCGGCGGGGAGGTTGTTGGTCTCACGTTGCTGTTCGATCAGGAACTTCGACAGCGTGGTGCGGCGGGCAATGGACATGACAGACTCCGAAAGGCCAAAGAATCCTTGAATGGTCGCAATTTTACCCGCCGCGCCTCTCGTGCCGCCGGCTTTTTTCGTCCGGTTACATGGCCGGGCGGCCGAACCGGCCTGGTCTCCGGTGGCGGGGGCGGGCGAGATGCGCTTTGCAGCGGCGGCAGGCGGCGCGGTCGGGCCCCGCGATTGCGCCCGGTTCACGCGGTGCGCACACAATAAAAAAGCCGGTGCCGCGATTGGCGGCACCGGCTGTCTCGCGCGGGCGCGATGCGGGCGATGGCGTTACGCGAGCGCCTTCTCGACGATCTCGCGCACGTCGCGCGATTTCGCACCGGCGGCGACCTGCTCGAGGGCTTCGCGCATCCGGTCGCGCAGCGCCGGCGTGAAGCGGCGCCACAGTTCGAGCGAGCGGGCGAGGCGCGCCGCGACCTGCGGGTTGATCGCGTCGAGCGCGAGCACCTGTTCGGCCCAGAACGCATAACCCGAGCCGTCCGCCGCGTGGAATTGCGCGGGGTTGGCCGCGCAGAAGCTGAAGATCAGCGAACGCGCGCGGTTCGGGTTCTTCAGGTTGAACGCGGGGTGCGCGAACAGCTTGCGAACCTTCGCGAGCGTCGGCTGCGCGGCCGTGCCGCGTTGCGCGGCCTGCATCGCGAACCACTTGTCGATCACGAGCGCTTCCTTCTCGAAGCGGCGGTAGAAGTCGTCGAGCGCGTGCTCGGCCGGTTCGTTCGCGCCGGCCGCCGCGGCGGATAGCAGCGCGCCGAGGGCAGCCGCGCGATCGGTCATGTTGTTTGCCGCGTCGTATTGCGCGGTCGCGAGGCGCACGGCATCGGCCGGGTTCTCGAGCTCGGCGAGATACGCGAGCGCGAGGTTCTTCAGCGCGCGGCGGCCGGACGCCTCCGGCGTCGGCTCGTAGGCGCCGGGCGTCTGGTGCTGTTCGTAGGCGGCGAGCCAGTCGGCGCGCAGCGCGGTGGCGAGCTGACGGCGCACGAACTGGCGCGCGCGATGCACGGCGGCCGGATCGGCTTCCGCCATCTGATCGGCGAGGTAGGTTTCCGACGGCAGCGTCAGCGCGAGTTCGCGGAACGCCGGCGACAGCGTCGCGTCGGTCAGCACGCGGCGGAATGCGGCAACGAAGTTCTCGCCGAGCGTGAGCGGCTCGTTTGCGGCGGCGCGCGCGGCGAGCGTCAGCAGCGCGCGCGTCGCGAGGCGCTGGCCGGCTTCCCAGCGGTTGAACGGATCGCTGTCGTGCGCGAGCAGGAATGCGAGGTCGTCGTCGCTGTAGTCGTACTCGACGATCACCGGCGACGAGAAGTTGCGCAGCAGCGACGGCAGGGGTTGTTCCGGCACGTCGACGAACGTGAAGGTCTGCTCGGTGTCGGTGAAGTCGAGCACGCGTGTCGTGCCTGCGGCGGCGGCTTCGCCGTCGAGACGCAGCGGCAGGTCGCGGCCGTCGCGGCCGATCAGGCCGATCGCGAACGGAATCAGCAGCGGCCCTTGCTGCGTTTCGCGCGCGGCCGGCGATGCGTCGCCGTAACCCTGCGCGAGCGTGACCGTATAGCGGCGCGCGGCTGCGTCGTACGCGGTGCGCACCGACACGCGCGGCGTGCCGGCCTGGCTGTACCAGCGCTCGAACTGCGCGAGGTCGCGTCCGTTCGCGTCGGCCATCGCGTGACGGAAGTCGTCGCAGGTCACAGCGTGCCCGTCGTGGCGCTTGAAGTACAGGTCCATCCCCTTGCGGAAGCCGTCACGGCCGAACAGCGTCTGGTACATCCGCACGACTTCCGAACCTTTCTCGTAGACGGTCATCGTGTAGAAGTTGTTGATCTCGACGTAGCTCTCCGGGCGCACCGGGTGCGCCATCGGGCCCGCATCCTCGGCGAACTGCAGCTGGCGCAGCACGCGCACGTCCTCGATGCGCTTGACCGCGCGGGCCGCCGATTCGATATCGTCGCCCGCGGCCATGTCGGCCGAGAATTCCTGGTCGCGGAACACCGTGAGGCCTTCCTTCAGGCTCAGCTGGAACCAGTCGCGGCAGGTCACGCGGTTGCCGGTCCAGTTGTGGAAGTACTCGTGGCCGACCACCGATTCGATGTTCGCGAAGTCGGTGTCGGTCGCGGTCTCGGGGTTCGCCAGCACGTACTTCGTGTTGAAGATGTTGAGCCCCTTGTTTTCCATCGCCCCCATGTTGAAGTCGCCGACCGCGACGATCATGAAGCGGTCGAGATCGAGCTCGAGGCCAAAGCGCTTCTCGTCCCAGCGGATCGAGTGGATCAGCGAATCCATCGCATGACGCGTCTTGTCGAGATCGGCCGGTTCGACCCACACCTGCAGCAGCTTTTCCTTGCCGGAGCCGGTCGTGATCTTTTCCTCGATCGCGACGAGCTTGCCCGCGACCAGCGCGAACAGGTAGCTCGGCTTGCGGAACGGGTCTTCCCACTTCGCGAAGTGGCGGCCGTCGGGCAGGTCGCCGGAATCGACGAGGTTGCCGTTCGACAGCAGCACCGGGTAGGCGGCCTTGTCGGCGCGCAGCGTCACCGTGTACGACGCCATCACGTCCGGGCGGTCGAGGAAGTAGGTGATGCGGCGGAAACCTTCGGCTTCGCACTGCGTGAAGAAGTTGCCGCTCGACACATAGAGGCCCGACAGCGTCGTATTCTGGTCGGGTGCGCAGGCGCTTTCGAGCGTCAGCTCGAATGCATCGGGGACGTTCTCGACGGTCAGCCCGTGTTCGTGCGCACGCACGGCACCATGCGGCGCGCCATCCAGCCATGCGCCGACGAATTCGAGCGCTTCGCCCATCAGCTCCAGGTGCGGCGCGGGTGCGGCCTCCGGATTGCGGCGCACGCGCATCGTATTCCTGACGATCGTACGGGCCGGCGCGAGATCGAATTCGAGCGCGACGGAATCGATGAGGAAAGCCGGCGGCGTGTAGTCGGCGCGGCGGATCACGGTGGAGGAGGCGTTGTCGGACATGGTCGTCGAGATCGGTGGAATGGGGGACGCGCCCGTGGCACGGGCCGGGCGAACCGGGCCATTGTACAAAGGCTTGCGGCCGCGTGCCGGGCGAACTTTTTACCGGTTCCGGGAGTCCGCGTATTATCGGCATCCCGTTGCGGTTCGCGCGGTGCGACGAACGGGTGACGGATCGAAGAGGATCAACATGAAACGCGAATGGATTCAACGCGGTGCGGGCTGGGCGGCGGTGCTGTGCGTGGCGCTGCTGACCGGCTGCACCAGCTACGTGACGACCCAGGTCACGGCCTTCTCCGACTGGAGCGGCAGCGACGCGACACGCACCTATGCGTTCACGCGCACCGATGCGCAGAAGCACAGCATCGAGCAATCGACCTACGAACCGATCGTGGCGAACGAGCTGTCCACTTATGCGTTCCGGCAGGCGCCGGCCGCGCAGGCCCGCTATCTCGTCGGACTGACGTACGGGGTCGGCAGCGATCTCGTGACGGTGCCGCAGCCGGTCTACTACGACCCGTGGTTCGCCGGCCCGGGGCCGTACTGGCGAGGCGGGCCGTGGGGGCCCTGGGGACCGTGGGGCCCCTGGGGGCCGATGCCGGCCGGCTATGTCGCGCAGACCTATCAGGTGTTCGACTACACGCTCGGCATTCGCATCACCGAGCGCGCGACGGGCAAGGAGGTTTACAACGTGACCGCGCGCACGACCGGCGACAACGGCGCGCTGCTGTATGCCATGCCGTTCCTCGCGCGCAGCGCGCTCGCCGATTTCCCGCTGGCGAACGGCGCGGTCCGCACGGTGCGGCTGCCGGTCGACAAGCGCGGCGGCCCGGCGGCGCCGGCCGCCAACGAGCGAGCGGTGCCGGCGGCGCCCGCTTCAGGCGCAGCCGCCGCGAAGTAGCGCGGTGTCAGTCCCGGCGCGGCCGTCCGGCCGCGCCCGCCATCTTCCTTTCCGTCAGACCCCGATGCCCAGCAGCGCGAGCGCGCCGAGCACGACGAACAGCACGGCCGCAATCCCGTGCACGAGCTTCGTCGGCAGGCGGTGCGCGAAGCGGTCGCCGAGCAGGATCGCCGGCACGTTCGCGAGCATCATCCCGAACGTCGTGCCGGCCACGACACCGATGTAGTCCTGGAAGCGCGCGGCCAGCGCGACGGTCGCGATCTGCGTCTTGTCGCCCATTTCCGCGAGGAAGAACGCGACGAGGGTCGCACCGAACACGCCGAGCCGCGAGCGGTTGGCATTGGCTTCGTCGGCATCGAGCTTGTCCGGCACGAGGATCCACAACCCCATCGCGATGAACGAGAACGCGAGCGCCCAGCGCATGATCGACGGCGTGACGAGCGCGCCGAGCCATTCGCCGAGCGCGCCGGCGAAACCGTGGTTCACGAGCGTCGCGACGAGCACGCCAAGAATGATCGGCATCGGCTTGCGATAGCGTGCGGCCAGTACGAGGGAAAGCAGTTGGGTCTTGTCGCCGATTTCAGCGAGCGCGACGGCGCCGGTGGAGATCAGGAAGGCTTGGGACACGGATGGGGTTCCACGGGCCGGTGTTGTGCGTGCGAGCGACGATCCACGGCGCGCCGGGCCCTGATGCGGCGCACTGTGAACCATCGGTCTCGCCAGGCCAACGTGGCTGCGCCCGCCATGGCCATACGGCCAAGTCTGTTGACGGACGCCTCCGTCACGATGCGCGCCGGGGGCGCGGGACATCGAGCGGAGCGGCTACTCCCCAATGAGCGGCGAATTCTAGCACGGCGCGTTGCGCGCGGGAAAGCGATCGGGCGGCGCGGCGCCCGGAGTCGGGGCGGGATCGGGAGACGGTAATCCTCGGCGACCCGGCACGCGCGGCGGCGAATGCCCGCGCGTGCCCGGACGAGCCCCCGGGCAGGTCGTTACGCGGCAGGGCGGCGTGCCGCGCCGCGCTCATGGACGAGTTTGCCGGCCGCATAGGTGCGGTACACCGCGCGGTCGTCACCGAGCAGCGCGAACGCGAACAGCAGCTCCTCGAGCGAATCCGCGCGTTTCGTGCGGCGCGCGAGCAGCGGCGTGGCCTGCGGATCGAGCACGACGAAGTCGGCTTCGGTACGCGGCGCGAGCGTGCCGACCGTATCGGCGAGGTCGAGTGCCTGAGCGGCGCCGGCCGTCGCGAGCCAGAACATCCGCGTCGCGGTCAGGTGGTGGCCCGACAGCCGCGCGACCTTGTGCGCTTCGTTCATCGTCTGCAGCATCGAGAACGACGTGCCGCCGCCGACGTCGGTCGCGAGCGTGACGGGCACGTCGTACTCGCCGGCCTTGTCGAAATCGAACAGCCCGCTGCCGAGGAAGAAGTTCGACGTCGGGCAGTGCGCGACGACGGTACGCGTCTCGGCCATCCGGCGGCGGTCCTCGTCGTCGAGGTGGATGCAGTGGCCGTACACCGCGCGCGGACGCAGCAGCCCGTAGCGGTCGTAGATGTCGAGATAGCTGCGATGGCCGGGGAACAGCTCGGCCACCCATTTCACCTCGTCGACGTTTTCCGCGACGTGGCTCTGCACGAACACGTCCGGATGGCGGCGCGCGAGTTCGCTGCACGCCTCGAGCTGTGCTTCCGTCGACGTCGGCGCGAAGCGCGGCGTGAGCGCGTACATCTGGCGGCCCTTGCCATGCCAGCGGCCGATCAGCTCGGCGCTGTCGTCATAACCCGATTGCGCGGTATCGCGCAGGAATTCGGGGCAGTTGCGGTCCATCAGCACCTTGCCCGCGATCATCCGCAGGTCGCGCGCGTCGCTCGCCGCGAACAGCGCATCGGCCGACTGCTTGTGCACCGTGCAGTAGACGAGCGCGCTCGTCGTACCGCACGCGAGCAGTTCGTCGACGAAGAAGTCGGCGACTTCGCGCGCATGCTCGGGATCGCCGAACTGGCGCTCGGTCGGGAACGTGTACTTGTCCAGCCACGGCAGCAGGCCCGGTGCCGGCGACGCGATCATGTCCGTCTGCGGATAGTGGATGTGCGTGTCGATGAAGCCGGGCACGATCAGCTTGTCGCGCAGGTCATGGACGATCGCGTCGCGCGCGAGCGTCGCGGCGAGCTGCGCGTACGGGCCGGCCGCGACGACCTTGCCGTCGTCGACGATCAGGAGGCCGTCGGTCTCGTAGTTCGCGGCCTGGCTCGATTGCGCCGGGTCGCCGTTGAAGGTCAGCAGTTGGGAACGAAAAGCGGTTTGCGTCATGACGAATGGTCCTGCATCAAGGTAAGGCGAACAGAAGAAAACGAGCGACGCCGCACGAGGGCGGGATGGCGCCTGGCGAGCAGTGGCGGCACGCTGCGTGCGGCACGACCGGATGCGATGGCGCGGGCGAACGTGGCGGCCGAAGCCACCAGCGAGTGGTTGCCGGCGGACCTCGCCGCCATTGCGCTCGCGACCGGTGCGGCGGCGAACGAAACGGCAAACCGCGACGGCAGGCATAAGCGCGCGGCGGCGAACGGTGCTGTCGCCGCGCAGGCGCGCGCGCGACCGCTTCGGCACGAGGCCGAACCGGTGGTCGCGAAGCGGATGCCGTTGCCGTGTTTCATCTGTCTAGCGTTCCTCGATGCCGGCCGTCACGCGGCGTGCCAGTACGCGTCGAGGCGCGCGAACAGCGCGTCGCGCTGCGCCGGTTCGATGAACGACGCCTCGAAGCCGTTGCGGATCACCGCATGGACTTCGGCATCCGTGAGCTGCAGCCCTTCGGCCGTCGCGAAGTAGTTTTCGTTGACGTAGCCGCCGAAATAGGCCGGATCGTCGGAGTTGATCGTCACCGCGACGCCGCGATCGAGCAGCGCCTTCAGCGTGTGCTTCGCCATGTCGTCGAACACGCACAGCTTGAGATTCGACAGCGGGCAGACGGTGAGCGCCGTGCGCGTTTTCGCGAGGCGCTCGACGAGTGCCGCGTCCTCGATGCTGCGCACGCCGTGGTCGATCCGGTCGACCTTCAGCACGTCGAGCGCTTCGTAGATGTATGCGGGCGGGCCTTCCTCGCCTGCGTGCGCGACGAGCTTCAGCCCGAGCGCGCGCGCCTTCTCGAACACGCGCGCGAACTTGGTCGGCGGATGGCCGAGCTCGGACGAGTCGAGGCCCACGCCGATCAGGCGATGGCGATAGCGTTCGAACAGCGGCAGCGCGGATTCGAACGTCGCGAGCGCGTCCTCTTCGGACAGGTGGCGCAGGAAGCACAGAATCAGCTTGCTCGACAGCCCGCGTTGTTCGGCATCGGCGAGTGCGCGCTCGATGCCCGCGACCACCGTCTCGATCGGCACGCCACGCTCGGTGTGCGTCTGCGGATCGAAGAACAGTTCGGTATGGACGACGTTGTCGGCGAGCGCGCGTTCGCAGTACGCGGCCGTCATGTCGTAGAAATCCTGCTCGGTCAGCAGCACGCTCGCGCCGGCGTAATAGATGTCGAGAAACGACTGCAGGTCGGTGAACGCGTACGCGGCGCGCAGCGCGTCGATCGAGTCGTACGCGAGCTTCACGCCGTTGCGCTGCGCGAGCGCAAAAATCAGTTCGGGCTCGAGCGAGCCTTCGATATGGATGTGCAGCTCCGCTTTCGGCGCGCGGGCAATCTTGTCCTTGAATGTCGGGGTCATGGCGTCGTTCTTGGTCGGTCAGTAGGTAGGGGAAGCCTGCGCGGACGCATTCGCGTTTGCCTCGACGGCCTGCAGCAATTGCGCAGCCACCGAGATCGCGATGACTTCGGGCGCCTTGTCGATGATGCCTTCGACACCGATCGGGCAGCGCATCCGCTCGACCTGGGCCGGGTCGATGCCGATGGCTGCGAGGCGATGATCGAACTGCACGCGTTTCGCGTGCGAACCGGTCATCCCGAAGTACGCATAGTCGCCGCGCCGCAGGATGCGCTCGGCCAGCACGAAATCGAGTGCGTGGTCGTGCGTCATCACGACGAAGTAGGACTGCGGCGGTGCTGCGTCGACCGCGTCGGCCGGGGCGGCGGCCGCTTCGATCGCGAGGTTGCCGATGCCGGCGAGCACGTCGGCCGGCGGGAACACCGCATCGGGCCCGTCGATCCAGCGCACGTGGCACGGCAGCGTCGCCAGTATCTTCACGAGCGCGGTGCCGATGTGCCCGGCGCCGAACAGCACGACGGGGAACGCATACGGCGCGATCGTTTCGGTCATCAGCGACACGCCGCCGGTTTCCCACAGCAGGCAGTCGGCACGCGCGGCTTCCGATTCGGGCTCGCTCAACAGCGGCGCGCCCGGCGAGGGGCCGAATGATACGCTACGCACGGTCGCGGCGCCGGCCGCGACACGCTTCGCGAGCGACATGATCCAGCCGAGATCGCCGACGTCGAGCCGCTCGAACGCGAGCACCACGGCGCCGCCGCAGCACTGGCCGAGGCTCGGGCCGAGCGCGAGCCGCTCGAGCCGGCGCGCGTGCGGCACGTGCGCGCCATCCTTCAGCAGGTGCCGTGCGATCTCGATCGCCTTCCATTCCAGATGACCGCCGCCGATCGTGTGGCGAGCCGTGTCGCGCGTGACGAGCATCTTGGTGCCGGCTTCGCGCGGCGCGGAGCCGTCGGTGTGCGCGACCGTCACGAGCACGGCCGCTTCGCCATGCGCGAGCAGTTGCTGCAGATCGCCGAGCCAGGCTTCCATCAGCACGCTCCGTTCGGGACGACGCGGCACGACACGCGGCGCGGGCTGGCGGGCGTGGTGGCAACGAGGACGGTCGGGAGCGGGGCGGGCCGAGACTGGG
>NZ_JAAGPM010000158.1:0-17266 GCF_017104865.1 Burkholderia sp. Ac-20349 | reverse complement strand
CTCGTCAACACGCGTTCGAACCTGCTCGGCGCGGGCGACGTGCTGGATGCCGCGGCGCTCGACAAGTATTCGTTCGTACGTAACGCGTACCTGCAACGCCGCCAGATGCTGATCAGCAATGCGCGTGCGCGGCCGCCTCGTCGTCGCACCCGTAATGCAGCACCGCGTCGCCCGCGTCGTCGTGATATTCGCGCGCATCGGGCAGCGCGGACGCGGGCGGCTCGCGCAATCCGCCGTCGTTCAGGAACGGACAGAACACGATCGCGTATTCGAGGCCTTTCGACTTGTGCACGGTGACGATCTGCACGAGGTTGCGATCGGATTCGAGCCGCAGCTGCGCTTCCTCGCCGCCACCGTCGAGCCGTTGCGCGGCGAGCCAGCGCAGCGTCGGTGCGATGCCCGGCTGCGCGGACGCGCGTGCCTGTGTCAGTTCGGCCAGGTGGTTGATGTCGGTCACGCGACGCTCGCCGTCCGCACCGGCCATCAGCCGCTCGGCAACCCGCAGCTCGCGCGTGAACGTGCGCCACATCACCGCGAAGCCGCGTTCGCGCCACAACAGCCGGTACCGCGAGAAGCGCTCGACCCAGCTCATCGCGTCGGCGCTGTCGGCCGCTGAAGCTTCACGTTGCGCGTCGCCGTCGCCTTGCTCCATCCGCCACAGCGCGCCGGCGTCGAGGCCGAACCAGTCGGATGCGAGTGCCGCACGCAGACGCCGCAGGTCGCCCGGCGCGTCGATCGCCGCCAGCACGCGTTCGAGCTGCTCGGCGTCGCCGGTCGAGAACACCGAGGCCTGTGCCAGTTCGACGCTGCCGATACCCCACGCGGCCAGCACGCGCTTCACGAGACTGCCCTGCCGGTGCGTCTGCACGAGCACCGCGATGTCACCCGGCGACAGCGGCGTCTCGCCGAGCCGCACGCGCCCTTCGCGCGCGCCGCGCATCAGCCGCGCGATCTCGGCCGCGCAGGCCTGGGCGGCCTGCGCCTGCGCGTCGCGCTTGAGCAGCGTGCCTTCGCCGCCCGGTAACGTCCACACCCGGAAGTCGCCGGCCGGGCCCGGGTCGGTTGCGTCGACGAACGGCGCACGCACGCGCGTGCCGGCACGCACCGCGTAGTAGTCGAGCCCGTCGAGCACGAATGCGCGCGGATTCGACATGAAGAAGCGGTTGCACGCATCGACGATCGCGGGCGTCGAGCGCTGGTTGACCGCGAGCGTGTAGCACGCGCTCGCCCGTGCGCGCGCGGCAAGATAGGTATGCAGATCGGCCGCGCGAAAACTGTAGATCGCCTGCTTCGGATCGCCGACGAGAAACAGCGGGCCGCCCGGCGCGAAGATCTTGTCGAATATCGCGAACTGCAGCGGGTCGGTATCCTGGAACTCGTCGATCAGCGCGGCCGGATAGCGCGCGCGCAGCGTCTCGGCCAGCCACGGATGCGCATACAGCGCGTGGTACAGGTTCGCGAGCAGATCGTCGAACGAGACGACGCGCCGCGTGCGCTTGCGCTCGGCCAGCTCGCCCGGCGCCATGTCGAGCCATTCGGCGATCAGCGCGAGCCAGCGCGCGCGCTGCGCGGCCTCGGCCGCCGCCACGGCCGCTTCGAGCGCGTCGGCCACGTCGAAGAATGCATGTTCGGGTGTCACGCCGCCTTTTTTTGTCGCCTTCACGAGCGCGGTGCGCGTGAGCTTCAGCGCGGCCTTCGGCAGCGTGGCGGTCGCGTCGCCCTGCGCGAAATGCGCGACCCATGCAGCCAGCGCATCGGCAACCGCCTCCGGTTTGTGCGAGCGCTGGTTGAGCGCGGGCTGCGCGACGCGCAGCAACGCATCGATCGCTTCGCGCTCGGCGGCCCACGTCCGCGCGGCCTCGGCGAAGCATTCGGCCGCGGCGGCCTCGGCCGATTCGTCCGGCTCGGTCACGCCGTCCCAGCGCAGCGCGGCGAGCGGCTTCTTCAGCCGGCGCGCGAGCTGCGCATCGAGCGCGGCCGGGCCGGCGCCCGATTCGACGAGCCAGGTCGCGAAGCCCGGCCAGCGCGCGGCCGCCGGTTCGACGCGCGTGCGCCAGAAATCCGCGGCCAGTTCGAAGCGCAGCGACGCGTCGTCGGCCTCCATGTCGAACGCGAACGGCATCGCAGCCGCGAACGGCGCTTCCTGCAGCGCGCGCTGACAGAACGCGTGAATCGTATGAATCGCGGCCTGGTCGAACGCGCGCAGCGCTCGCCGGATCCGCTTCGCGGCCGTTTCCGGATCGAGCGCGCCGTCTTCGCCGAGCGTCGTTTCGAGCAGACGCTCGATGAACGGATCGCCGCCGTCGTCACCCGTGTCGAGCGCATGCGCGAGCTGCGCGAGCCGGCCGCGAATCCGCTCGTGCAGCTCGGCGGTCGCCGCTTTCGTGAAGGTCACGACGAGGATTTCGTCTGCGCCGAGATCCTTTTCGAGCAGCAGGCGCACATACAGCGCGCAGATGTTCCAGGTCTTGCCGGTGCCGGCCGACGCCTCGATCTGGTTGACGCCGTCGAGCGGACACGCGAACACGTCGAGTTCGAGCGCCTGCTTCGGCTGAGATACGGCGCTCATGCGACCTCCTTCAGATGCTCGACGAGCGGATCGAACACGAGCCGCGCGAGCGTGCCGAACGGCTCGTCGAGCGACGCATGCGCGCCGCGCCACGCGATCGCGATGGCCGGATCGTCGGCCTCGCTCACGACGCGCTCGTTGATCCACACGCTCGCGGCCTTGGCTTCGCCGTCGGACACCCTCGCCCACGCGCTGCGCGGGAAAAACCGCAGCGGCATGCGCCGCCCCGCGCGAAACAGCGCGGCAAGCGGCGCGAGCCGCTCCAGCGGCGCCGCGACGGGCGTCAGCTCGAATGCGCCGCCGCTACCGAACCACAGCGTGCGGCGCGGGCCGCCCGGCTCGATCGCGCAGTAGACGAGATGCGCGAGCCACGCGGACAGGTAGTCGCGCGCGCTCGGCCGCGCATAGCGATAGATGATCTGCCCGGCTGGCGTGAGCCGGTTCAGCGTGCCGTGCAGTTCGAGCGGCGCACTCACCGCGTCGGCCGACAACAGCGCGTCGTCGGCGCCGAACAGCGCCTGCTCCGTGTCGGGCCAGGCGGGCACCACGGTGAGCGAGAACGGCCGCCGCTCCATCCCGTCGGCCAGCGCGCGGCGCACGTTCGACGCCAGTTGCGTCATCGAGCCGAGCGCCTGGTCGCGCCACACGGCGCCCGTCGCGCCGCCCGGCAGTTCGGGGCTCGCATCCGCAATGCGCAGCGCGTGATCGTGCACGCCGCCCTCGTCCGATTCGATCAGCAGCGGCAGCACGCGCTCGGCGAGCGCATCGCTGCCGGCGAAGTCGAGCGCGAACGGCTCGGTGTCGAGCAGTTCGGCCTGCGCGTCGGCGAGCACGATGCCGAGCCGCGCGCGCAGCAGCGCACGCGCGGGATGCCGCCAGAAACGTTCGAATTCGGTGAATGCAACCGGCTCGACCGGTTCGGCCGGCAGCGGCTGCGCGAAGAACGGCAGCTCGCGCGGCCCGTCGCGCGACGCCTCGGCGGCCAGCAGCGTCGCGAGCGTCGCACGCTCGGCGTCATAGGAAACGAGTTCGCTGCCGGGCTGGAAATACGCAGCCGCGAACGGTTGCAGCGGATGCTCGACGACGAATGCGCGCCGCGCGGCCTCGACCGCGTCCGGTGCGGCGTCGGGCCCGGCCGTGACGAGCGCGAGATGGTCGAGCAGTTCGTCGACGAGTGCCGCGGGCGGCAACGGTGCGTTGTCGCGAATGCTTCGGCCCGTATAGGCAACCAGCAACCGGTCGCGCGCGGCGAGCAGCAGGTCGAGAAACAGGTTGCGCTCGTCGTCGCGGCGCTGGCGGTCGCCGAGCTTCGGCAACACGGCCATCAGGTCGAATTCGTCCGCGCGCGCGAGACTCGGCAGCACGCCATCGTCCATCCCGAGCAGGCAGACGACGCGATACGGCAAGCCGCGCAGGCTCGTCAGCGACGAGAACGTGACGCCACCCCACGGCACCCCGCCGCGCGCCGGATCGTCGAGCGCGGCGGCCAGCCCGGCCCGGACGACGGCCGCCGGCAACGCTTCGTCGGGCGCCCCCTCCGTCATCGCGGCCAGCATCGCGTCGAGCGTGCCTTCGCCGCCGTCGGCCATCGGGCAGCAGCGCACGACCGCATCGGGGCGGGCGCGGCGGATGCCGGTGGCGATCGCCTCCGCGACCTGCTCGGCGGAAAGCGAGCCTTTGAACGAATCGGGCGCGATGACGACGACAGGCGCGGACGGGTGTTGCGGCATGGTGTCTCCGGAAGGCGTGATTGGTGTGAGGAATGAATGCGGCCGCGACGGCGGCATACCTTCAATCGGAGCTTACAGGATGGCGGGCCCGTGGTGGATACGGCGTTCGGCATAGCGGCGATCCGCGCGCATTGCCGTGCAAAGGGCTGCCGATGCGGGGCAGACGCATGTGCGTCGCGCTGATCTGGCGGCGTGAGGAAAATTGTTTGCTAGAATAGTCGATTCTTCCGGCCAAAGCCGTGCTCCGAGCCGCTTGCGCTAGCCATCCGGCGCGTGCAGGGATGGCGTGGCGCTCCGGCGCGGCGAGTGGATGTGACGCACATCCCGCCGCAGGCAGGCACGGCAAGGAAAACCCGATTCGCTCGAATAATTTTAGGACGATTGAAGCCATGGCTAACGTTGTTGAGAACCTCGGCAAGCTTGAACGCCGCGTGACGATTTCCCTGCCGAAAGACACCGTGCAGAAGGAAATCGACGCCCGTATCCAGAAACTCGCGAAGACCGTGCGCATGCCGGGTTTCCGCCCGGGCAAGGTGCCGGTGAAGATGGTCGCGCAACAGTACGCGGGTCAGGTCGAAGCAGAAGTGCTGAGCGACAAGATCGGCCAGGAATTCTTCACGATCAGCCGCGCGGAAAACCTGCGCGTCGCTGGCCAGCCGAGCTTCGAGCCGAAGCAGGAGCAGGCTGAAGGTGCATACGCGTTCGACGCGACGTTCGAGGTCTACCCGGAAGTGAAGATCGGCGATCTGGCGACGGCTGAAGTCGAGCGCTCGACGACGTCGATCGGCGACGCCGAAATCGACCGCACGCTGGACATCCTGCGCAAGCAGCGCGTGCACTACCACGCACGTGGCGAAGCCGGCGAGCATGGCGACGGCGGCGCAGACACCGCAGCCAAGGACGGCGACCGCGTGACGGTCGACTTCGTCGGCAAGATCGACGACGTCGCCTTCCAGGGCGGCACGGCCGAAGATTTCCCGTTCGTGCTCGGCGAAGGCCGCATGCTGCCGGAATTCGAAAAGGCAGCGCTGGGCCTGAAGGACGGCGAATCGCGCACGTTCGACCTGGCATTCCCGGAGGATTACCACGGCAAGGACGTCGCGGGTAAGACGGCGCAATTCACGGTCACGATGAAGAAGATCGAGTGGCCGCACCTGCCGGAAATCGACGGTGAATTCGCGAAGTCGCTCGGCATCGAAGACGGCGATCTCACGAAGATGCGCGGCGAGATCAAGGAAAACCTCGAGCGTGAAGCGAAGCGCCGCACGCAGTCGATCGTCAAGAACCAGGTGATGGACGCGCTGCTGAAGATTTCCGAACTCGACGTGCCGAAGGCGCTGATCGAGCAGGACCAGCAACGCCTCGTCGAAATGGCTCGCCAGGATCTGGCGCAGCGCGGCGTGCCGAACGCGAAGGACGCACCGATCCCGGCCGAAATGTTCGCCGAGCAGGCAGAGCGCCGCGTGAAGCTGGGCCTCGTGCTGGCCGAACTCGTGAAGTCGAACAGCCTGGAAGCGAAGCCGGAGCAGATCCGCGCGGAAGTCGACGAGTTCGCGAAGAGCTACGAAGACCCGAAGGAAGTGGTCCGCTGGTATTATTCGAACCAGCAGCGCCTCGCCGAGATGGAAGCGTTCGTCGTTGAAAGCAACGTCGTCGATTTCGTGCTGGGCAAGGCGAAGGTGACGGACAAGGAAGTGAGCTTCGAAGCACTCGCGAGCGCATCGGCGCAAGCGTAAGTGTTGCTCTAGCGGCGTGCCGGCTGTCGGAGCGACGGCCCGCACGCCGTTTTTACGTCAAGCGCACGGTTGCCATTAATATGGCGATTGAGCGGGCGGCTTCCTTCCGTTCAATTTTCCATTCGAACAAGGTTCATTGAATGATCACTCGCGCTGAATTGCTGGACATGCTTGCTTCGAACGCGCCGCAGGGTTTCGAGGCGCAAGCGCTGGGGCTGGTGCCGATCGTCGTCGAAACGAGCGGCCGCGGCGAGCGTTCGTACGATATCTACTCGCGTCTCCTGAAGGAGCGCCTGGTGTTCATGGTCGGCGAAGTGAACGACCAGACCGCCAACCTCGTGGTTGCGCAGCTGCTGTTCCTCGAGAGCGAGAATCCCGACAAGGACATCAGCCTGTACATCAACAGCCCGGGCGGGTCGGTGTCGGCCGGCATGGCGATCTACGACACGATGCAGTTCATCAAGCCGGACGTGTCGACGCTGTGCATGGGCCTCGCGGCCAGCATGGGCGCGTTCCTGCTCGCGTCGGGTGCGAAGGGCAAGCGTTTCGCGCTGCCGAACTCGCGCGTGATGATTCACCAGCCGCTCGGCGGCGCACGCGGCCAGGCATCCGACATCGAGATCCAGGCACGCGAAATCCTCTACCTGAAGGAGCGGCTGAACCAGTTGCTCGCGCAGCACACGGGCCAGGACGTCGAGCGCATCGCGCGCGACACCGACCGTGATAACTTCATGTCGAGCGAGGATGCGAAGGCGTACGGGCTGATCGATCAGGTGCTGCTGAAGCGCCCGTGAGCTTAAGTGGGGTGCCGCCCCGATTCGTGCGGCGCCCCTGCGACGTCCCGAACGCCCTGAGCATCTGCGGCAAGCGCATCCAGCCGGCTCCGGTCGCGCCCTAGGCGCGGCGCTCGGAGCATTCGGCGTATCATGTCATCTACCTGTCCGGAGGCTCTACATTCATGGCGGACAAAAAAGGTTCGAACAGCGAGAAGCTGTTGTATTGCTCGTTTTGCGGAAAGAGCCAGCATGAGGTGAAAAAACTCATCGCTGGCCCGTCGGTGTTCATCTGCGATGAATGTATCGACCTTTGCAACGAGATCATTCGCGACGAGGCGGCTGCCGCCGGCGTCGAGGCTAGCCTGTCCCGGTCGGATCTGCCGAGCCCGCAGGAAATTCGCGACATCCTCGATCAGTACGTGATCGGCCAGGAGCGCGCGAAGAAGATCCTCGCGGTGGCTGTGTACAACCACTACAAGCGCCTGAAGCATCTCGACAAGAAGGACGACGTCGAGCTGTCGAAGAGCAACATCCTGCTGATCGGCCCGACGGGTTCCGGCAAGACGCTGCTCGCGCAGACGCTCGCGCGGTTGCTGAACGTGCCGTTCGTGATCGCCGATGCGACGACGCTGACCGAAGCCGGCTATGTCGGCGAGGACGTCGAGAACATCATCCAGAAGCTGTTGCAGAACTGCAACTACGAGGTCGACAAGGCTCAGCGCGGGATCGTCTACATCGACGAAATCGACAAGATCAGCCGCAAGTCGGACAACCCGTCGATCACGCGCGACGTGTCGGGCGAGGGCGTCCAGCAGGCACTGCTGAAGCTCGTCGAGGGCACGATGGCGTCGGTGCCGCCGCAGGGTGGCCGCAAGCATCCGAACCAGGATTTCATCCAGGTCGATACGACCAACATCCTGTTCATCTGCGGCGGTGCATTCGACGGTCTCGAAAAGGTGATCACCGATCGTACCGAGAAAACCGGCATCGGCTTCGGCGCGACGGTCAAGAGCAAGCAGGAACGCGACGCGGGCGAAGTGCTGCGCGAAACGGAACCGGAAGACCTGATCAAATTCGGTCTGATCCCCGAATTGATCGGCCGCCTGCCGGTGGTCGCGACGCTCGGCAAGCTCGATGAAGCTGCGCTGATGAAGATCCTGGTCGAGCCGAAGAACGCGCTCGTCAAGCAGTATCACAAGCTGTTCGCGATGGAACGCGTCGAGCTGGAGATCCGGCCGGGCGCACTGCAGGCAGTCGCCCGCAAGGCGATCCGCCGCAAGACCGGCGCGCGCGGTTTGCGTTCGATCATCGAACAAGCGTTGCTCGACGTGATGTACGAACTGCCGACGATGAAAGGGGTCAGCAAAGTCATCATCGACGAGAACGTCATCGAAGGCGACGGCAAGCCTTTGCTGATCTACGAGGACGCGCCGAAGGTGGCGGGTTCGAACTGACCGGCTTGCCGACGATGTTCTGCGAAAAAGGCCGTTCATGAGACCGTGGGCGGCTTTTTTTCGTTTATCTTGTGGGTAACTCTGACTCGACACGCGGTGGTTACTTTCTTACCGAATATTTCCCGCACTTGAAGGCTTGCAATTCGTTGTGGCGGCCTCAATTACCGAACAATTGATTCCACTCATGGGGAAATGAAATGTCAGGCACCCAACTTCTCCCGCCGGAACGCATCACGCTCCCGCTGCTGCCGCTGCGGGATGTCGTCGTTTTCCCGCACATGGTGATTCCGCTCTTCGTGGGCCGGCCGAAATCGATCAAGGCCCTCGAAGCAGCGATGGAAGGCGGCAAGCACATCATGCTCGTCGCCCAGAAAACCGCGGCCAAGGACGAACCGACCGAAAAGGACATGTACGAGGTCGGTTGTATCGCCAACATCCTGCAGATGCTGAAGCTGCCGGACGGCACCGTGAAGGTGCTCGTCGAGGGCCTGCAGCGCGCGAAGGCGTTGTCGATCGAAGAGCAGGAAACGCAATTCTCCTGCGAAGTGATGCCGCTCGAGCCCGATCATGCCGACAGCGCTGAAACGGAAGCGCTGCGCCGTGCGATCGTGTCGCAGTTCGACCAGTACGTGAAGCTGAACAAGAAGATCCCGCCGGAGATCCTCACGTCGCTGTCGGGCATCGACGAAGCAGGCCGTCTCGCCGACATGATCGCCGAGCGCCTGCCGCTGAAACTCGACCAGAAGCAGCACATCCTCGAGATGTTCCCGGTCATCGAGCGCCTCGAGCACCTGCTCGCGCAGCTCGAAGCCGAAATCGACATCCTGCAGGTCGAAAAGCGCATCCGCGGGCGCGTGAAGCGCCAGATGGAAAAGAGCCAGCGCGAGTACTACCTGAACGAACAGGTCAAGGCGATCCAGAAGGAACTGGGCGAAGGCGAAGAGGGTGCCGATCTCGAGGAACTCGAGAAGCGCATCAACGCCGCGCGCATGCCGAAGGAAGCCAAGAAGAAGGCCGACGCCGAGCTGAAGAAGCTGAAGCTGATGTCGCCGATGTCCGCGGAAGCGACCGTCGTGCGCAACTACATCGACACGCTGATCGGCCTGCCGTGGCGCAAGAAGAGCAAGGTCAACAACGACCTGTCGAACGCCGAGCAGGTGCTCGACGAGGATCACTTCGGCCTCGAGAAGGTCAAGGAACGCATCCTCGAGTATCTCGCGGTGCAACAGCGCGTCGACAAGGTCAAGGCACCGATCCTGTGCCTCGTCGGGCCCCCGGGCGTCGGCAAGACCTCGCTTGGCCAGTCGATCGCCCGTGCGACGAACCGCAAGTTCGTCCGGATGGCGCTCGGTGGCGTGCGTGACGAAGCCGAGATCCGCGGCCACCGTCGTACGTACATCGGTTCGATGCCGGGCAAGATCCTGCAGAGCCTCACGAAGGTCGGCGTGCGCAATCCGCTCTTCCTGCTCGACGAAGTCGACAAGATGGGCATGGATTTCCGCGGCGATCCGTCGTCGGCGCTGCTCGAAGTGCTCGATCCGGAACAGAACCACACGTTCGCCGACCACTACATCGAGGTCGACTTCGACCTGTCGGACGTGATGTTCGTCGCGACGTCGAACTCGCTGAACATCCCGCCGCCGCTGCTCGACCGGATGGAAGTGATCCGTCTGTCGGGTTACACGGAAGACGAGAAGGTCAGCATCGCCCAGCGTTACCTGCTGCCGAAGCAGAAGAAGAACAACGGGCTGAAGGAAGGCGAGATCGAGGTCACCGAACAGGCGATCCGCGACATCATCCGCTACTACACGCGCGAAGCCGGTGTGCGTTCGCTCGAGCGTGAAGTGTCGAAGATCTGCCGCAAGGTCGTGAAGATGCTGCTGCTGAAGAAGGCATCGGGCGCGATCAAGGTCGATGGCGAAAACCTCGATACGTTCCTCGGCGTGCGCAAGTACGACTTCGGCCTCGCGGCGAAGGAAAACCAGGTCGGTCAGGTGACGGGCCTCGCGTGGACGGAAGTCGGTGGCGATCTGCTGACGATCGAAGCCGCGGTGATGCCGGGCAAGGGCAACGTGATCCGTACCGGTTCGCTCGGCGACGTGATGAAGGAGTCGGTCGAGGCAGCACGTTCGGTCGTGCGCTCGCGTTCGCGTCGTCTCGGCATCAAGGACGAAGCATTCGAGAAGCAGGACATCCACATCCACGTGCCGGAAGGCGCGACGCCGAAGGACGGTCCGTCCGCCGGCGGTGCGATGACGACCGCGCTGGTGTCGGTGCTGACGGGTATCCCCGTGCGTGCCGATGTCGCGATGACGGGCGAAATCACGCTGCGTGGTGAAGTCCTGCCGATCGGTGGCCTGAAGGAGAAGCTGCTCGCCGCGCATCGCGGTGGCATCAAGCTCGTGCTGATCCCGGAAGAGAACGTGAAGGATCTCGCCGAGATTCCGGACAACGTGAAGAACGCGATCGAGATCGTGCCGGTCCGCTGGATCGACAAGGTACTGGAACTCGCGCTCGAGCGTTCGCCGACCCCGCTGCCGCCGGAAGAAGAGGCGAAGGCGGCGGCACCGGTCGCCGATGCGGCGAAGGATGCCGGCTCGACGGAATTCGTCAAGCACTAAGCATTGGGGCACCGTCCTTCCTGACGGTTGTTCACGAAACCCGCGGCGTGGCCGCGGGTTTTTTTATGCGTGTCGGAATCGTGTGTGTGAGCGTTTAAAAAAATTCACGTCAGGGCTTTGCAAAATGATCGGGGATGAATTAAACTTGCGGGCTCGCTGGTTGTTGATGCCGAAGCGCAGATCGCAGCCAGAACGAATCGGAAACGGGTGCTTAGCTCAGCTGGTAGAGCGGCGCCCTTACAAGGCGTAGGTCGGGGGTTCGAACCCCTCAGCACCCACCAGTTTCCTGATTCAGCCAGACCAAGGAGCGGTAGTTCAGTCGGTTAGAATACCGGCCTGTCACGCCGGGGGTCGCGGGTTCGAGTCCCGTCCGCTCCGCCAAACAAACGAAAGTGCCCGCCTTGTGCGGGCATTTTCGTTTGTGCGTTCAGTTGTTGCGCCCGTTGTCGGGCGCGTGGCTGTGGAGCGGAGGAAGCCGCCTGCGCGGCTTCCGGCGGAACTCGAAGGGCTGCGCTTGCAAGCGCAGCCGCGGCCTGCGGGATGTAGGCGAGTCCCGTCCGCTCCGCCAGAAAAATGAAGAAGCCCGCCTTGTGCGGGCTTTTTCATTTGCGTTGTCCGGTGCGCCTGTTGTCGGGCGCGTGGCTGCGGAGTGGAAGAGGTGCCCCGCAGGAGGGCGACTTCGGTCCGCTTCGCCGCTCAAGCGAAAATGCCCGCGTTACGCGGGCATTTTTGTTTTGTGCGCCTGGTTGTCGCGTCGTACTCGCCCACAGCATGTCTGCTTTTCTCCCGTCCCACCCCGTATGTTGTAATATCGGTCGTTTTGTCCAATTTTCCCGTCACGCATGCTCGATTTCTTCCGTAATCACCAGCGCCTGATGATGGCGCTCCTGCTCCTGATCGTGTTGCCGGGGCTGGGTTTCGTCGGGATCCAAGGCTTCCGCGGCTTCTTCGACGATAGCGCGAACGTCGCGGCAGTCAACGGGCACAAGATCACGCGGGTCGAATTCGACGGCGCGTTCCGCCAGCAGATCGACCAGGCGCGCCAGGCACTCGGCGGGCAGTTCGACATCAAGATGTTCGATACGCCCGAGCACCGCAAGCAGGTGCTCGACGGCCTGATCCAGCAGCGCGTGCTGGCCGACGAGACCCAACGTCTGCACCTGACCGCATCCGACAACGCCGTGCGCGAAGCGCTGATGAGCGACCCGATGATCGCGTCGCTGAAGAAGCCCGACGGTTCGATCGACGTCGAGCGCTATGCGCAACTGCTGTCGTTCCAGGGGATGACGCCCGAGCAGTATCAGGAGCGCGTGCGCTACAGCCTCTCGCTGCAGCAGATTCCGGCCAGCATCGTATCGAGCGCGTTCACGCCGAAGAGCCTCGCGCAACGCCTGTCCGAACTCGCCGCGCAGCAGCGCGAAGTGCAGCCGCTCGTGCTGAAGACGAGCGACTTCGCCGCGAAGGTCCAGCCGACCGATGCACAGCTCACCGCGTACTATGACGCGCACAAGCAGAGCTTCGCGACGCCGGAAACCGCGACGATCCAGTACCTCGTCTATTCGCCGGCCGCAGCGGCTGCGAGCGCGCAGCCGACCGACGCGGACATCAAGAAGTTCTACGACGACAACCCGACGCACTTCCGCACCGAAGCGCAGGTTCGCGTGAGCCACATCTTCATCGCCGCAGCGGGCAGCGCCAGCGCGGCCGACAAGGCGGCAGCGAAGACGAAGGCCGAGCAACTGCTGGCCGACGTGAAGGCGCATCCGGACCAGTTCGCGCAGATCGCGCAGAAGAGCTCGCAGGACGCACCGTCGGCCGCGAAGGGCGGCGACCTCGGCTTCATCACGCCCGGCTCCACGGCGGGCGGCAAGGCGTTCGACGATGCCGCGTTCGCGCTCAAGCAGGGCGACGTGAGCGGTGTCGTGCAGTCGGATCTGGGCTTCCACATCCTGAAGGCCACGGAAGTGAAGCCGGCGGCCGTCAAGCCGTTCGCGGACGTGAAGGATCAGATCGCAGCCGACCTGAAGCAGCAGTACGCATCGAAGGCGTTCACGGACAACGCGGAAGGGTTCACGTCCACCGTCTACGAAAAGGCGAAGACGCTGCAGCCGGCAGCGGACAAGTACAAGCTGACGATCCAGACGGCTACCGTCACGCCGACGCCGAATCCGCAACTGCCGCCGACGAGCCCGCTGAACAATCCGAAGTTCCTGGCCGCCGTGTTCGCCACCGACTCGGTGAAGAGCCAGAACAACACGCAGGCGATCGACGTCGGCAACAACACGCTGATCTCGGCGCGCGTGACCGACTACAAGCCGGCTGCCGTGCCCGCGCTCGACGCGATCAAGGACGTCGTGCGTCAGAAGGTCGTCGCCGAGCAGGCCGCGGAACTCGCGAAGAAGGACGGTGCGGCGAAGCTCGCCGAACTGCAGAAGTCGAAGTCGACCGACGGGTTCGCGGCCGCGCAGAAGGTGTCGCGCACGCAGTCGCAGGGCCTGACGCCGGCTGCGCTGAGCGCCGTCTACAAGGTCGACGCGAAGACGCTGCCGGCCTACGTCGGTGTCGATCTCGGCGCGGACGGCTATGCGATCTACCGCGTGAACGCGGTGATCCCGGGTTCGGCGGTCGATCCGCAGCAACTGGCGGCCGCGCAGCAGCAGATGGCGCAGGTCGACGCACAGAGCGAAGGCGAAGCGTATCTCACCGCGCTGCGCGATCGCTCGAAGGTGAAGCTGTACGGCTCGACGGCCAGCCAGTCGCAGAACGGCGACAACTGATAGTCGTTTCGCACGCAACAAAAAGCCCCGCTTCATGCGGGGCTTTTTGTTTTCCAGCGACGGCTGCTCGTCAGCCGCGCGGCTTGCCGAGCAGTGGTTTCAGCGTCGGCCACACGTTGTCGAGCAGAATGCCCTGCGCTTGCTGTGCAGGGTGCATCTGGTCGGCCTGGAACATCTCGGGCTTGTTCTCGATGCCGGCCAGCAGGAACGGCACGAGTGGCACGCCGAGATCCTTCGACAGCCGCGTATAGACGGCGTGGAACTTCTGCGTGTAGTCGGGGCCGTAGTTGGGCGGCACGTACATGCCGACCAGCACGACCTTCGCCCGCGCCTGTCGCGCGCCGGCGATGATGTCGCGCAGGTTCTGCTCGGTCGTCGCGAGCGGCACGCCGCGCAGCGCATCGTTCGAACCGAGCTCGACGACGACGATCGACGGCCTGAGTCGCTGCAGCACCGCGGGCAGGCGCGCACGGCCGCCGCTCGTGGTGTCGCCGCTGACGCTGGCGTTCGCGACGCTATAATCGATTCGCTCGGTCGTGAGCCGTTGCCGCAGCAAAGCCACCCAGCCGGTGTCGCGCGGCAGCCCGTATTCGGCCGACAGGCTGTCGCCGAGCACGACGATCACGGGCTGGCCCGATGTCACGGGCGTCGTCGCCGCGCGTGCCGGCACGGTGGCGGCGAGCAGGGTGCCCAGCAGCGCGGCGACCGCCGCGCGTCTTTTCCAGCGAAATGTCGTGTCCATGTTCAAGATTACCGATCCGATCATCGAAGTCCATGACGTGTGCAAGCGGGTTGCGGATGCAACGGGCGAGTTGACGATCCTCGACGGCATCACGCTTGCCGTGACGCCGGGCAGCAGCCTCGCGATCGTCGGCGCGTCGGGGTCGGGCAAATCGACGCTGCTCGGCCTGCTTGCGGGGTTGGACAGCGCGACGAGCGGCACGGTTCGCCTGCTCGGTCGTGCGCTCGACCAGCTCGACGAGGATGCGCGCGCCGCGCTGCGCAATGGCTCAGTCGGGTTCGTGTTCCAGTCGTTCCAGTTGATGCCGCACCTGACGGCGCTCGAGAACGTGATGCTGCCGCTCGAACTGCAGGGTGGCATCAGCGCGCGCGACGCAGCCGATCGTGCCCGGGCGCTGCTCGTGCAGGTCGGTCTCGGCGAACGCACCGCGCATTATCCGAAGCTGTTGTCCGGGGGCGAGCAGCAGCGCGTCGCGCTTGCGCGCGCATTCGTCACGCGCCCGGCGATCCTGTTCGCCGACGAGCCGACCGGCAGCCTCGATGCGGCCACCGGCCATGCGGTCATCGACCTGATGTTCGAACTCAACCGCACGCACGGTGCGACGCTCGTGCTCGTCACGCACGATGCCGAACTCGCGCGCCGCTGCGCGACGACGGTGACGCTCGACGCCGGGCGCATCGTCGCACCGCAAGCCGCGTCGCGCGGCGCCTGAATTTTTCGGCCGACCGTGCAGGCAGGGCTGCGCGGCCGGCATCGGCATGACGCCGTTGCGTCAGTGCGTCAGCGTTTCAGCGCCGCGCGGGCGCGCTCGATCAGCGCGGTGGTCGACGAGTCGTGCTTCGCCGGATCGACCGACTCGGCCGACAGGTCGGCTTCCACCACCTTGCCGAGAATCTTGCCGAGCTCGACGCCCCACTGGTCGAACGGATTGATGTCCCACACCGTTGCCTGCACGAGCACCTTGTGTTCGTACAGTGCGATCAGCGCGCCGAGCGTGCGCGGCGTCAGCGCGTCGACGAGCAGCGTCGTCGTCGGGCGGTTGCCCGGGAACGTCAGGTGCGGCGCGAGCGCTTCCTTGCCCGGCCCCGCGACCTGGCGCGCTTCGTCGAGCGTGCGGCCGAGCATCAGTGCCTCGCTCTGCGCAAAGCAGTTCGCCAGCAGCTTCGGATGATGGCTCGCGAGCGGATGCTCGGGGGTCAGCACCGCGATGAAATCGATCGGCACGATCGTCGGCCCCTGGTGCAGCATCTGGAAGAACGCATGCTGGCCGTTGGTGCCCGGCTCGCCCCACGTGACGGCCGACGTCGGGTAATCGACGAAGGTGCCGTCCAGGCGCGCGGATTTGCCGTTGCTCTCCATTTCGAGCTGCTGCAGGTACGACGGCAGGTAGTGCAGCGCTTCCGAATACGGTGCGACGAGATAGCTCTGCGACCCGAAGAAATTCCGGTACCAGATGCCGATCAGGCCGAGCAGCACGGGCAGGTTGTGTTCGAGCGGCGCTTCGCGGAAATGGCGGTCCATGTCGTTCGCGCCGGCCAGCAGTTCGTCGAACTGCTCGGGGCCGATCGCGATCATGATCGACAGGCCGACCGCCGACCACAGCGAATAGCGGCCGCCGACCCAGTCCCACATTTCGAACACGTTGTCCGCGGCGATGCCGAACTTCACGACTTCGGCCGGGTTCGCCGACACGCCGACGAAGTGCTTCGCGAGCGCGTCCTCGGGGCAGCCGCGCGCGACGAACCAGTCGCGCAGCGAGCGTGCGTTCGTCATCGTCTCGAGCGTCGTGAAGGTCTTCGACACGATGATCGCGAGCGTTTCCTCGGGGTCGACCTGTTCGAGCACGCGTGCGAGATCGGCGCCGTCGACGTTCGACACGAAATGCGTGGAGATTTCGGGCGTGGCGACGTGGTGCAGCGCATGCACGACCATCTTCGGCCCGAGATCGGAGCCGCCGATGCCGATGTTGATCACGTGGCGGATGCGCTTGCCGGTGTAGCCCGTCCACGTGCCGCTGCGCACGGCGCGCGCGAAGGTCGCCATCTTTGCGCGCTCGGCGCTGATCTGTGCATGGAACGGCGCTTGCGGATCGGTCGCGCGCAGCGCGGTGTGCAGTGCGGCACGGCCTTCGGTCGGGTTGACGATGTCGCCCGCGAACATCGCATCGCGGCGTGCTTCGACGCCCGCGTCGCGCGCGAGCTGCACGAGCAGGCGCAGCGTGTCGTCGTTGATGCGGTTCTTCGAGAAATCGGCTGCGAGGCCGCCGCCCGCGAGCGTGAAGCGTTCGGCACGGGTCGGCGTGCGATCGTTTTCCGGTGCGAACCAGTCGCGCAGCCGGGCGTGGCGGATCTGCTCGAAGTGGGATTGAAGGGCAGTCCAGGCGGGGAGCGATTTCAGCGTCATGGCGGTTCGAGTGAAGCGTGAATCGGGAGGAATGCCGCGCCGGCTCATCGTGATCGGAAGGCCGGCGGACGAGAGGGCCCGCCGTGCGGCGGGGCAGTCAGTATAGCGGCGTTATGTGTCGGCGCGCGGCGACGCATAAAAAAGGCGATTGATCAGCGTGCGCACCATCGGCGCGAGTTCGCCGGCCGTGAGTCCGGCCGGGCCCGTGCCGTTTGCGGTCAGCGTGTCGGCCGCGAGGCCGTGCAGATAGACGCCTGCGAGCGCCGCTTCGTACGGCGCGACGCGCTGCGCGAGCAACGCGCCGATCAGGCCGCCGAGCACGTCGCCGGTGCCGCCGGTGGCGAGCGCCGCGTTGCCGGTCGGATTGATCGTCACGCGGCCGTCGGGCGCCGCAATCACCGTGCCCGAGCCTTTCAGCACGACGATGGCGGCATGGCGCGCGGCGAGCGCCTGCGCGG
>NZ_JAAGPM010000015.1:0-89896 GCF_017104865.1 Burkholderia sp. Ac-20349 | reverse complement strand
AAAATCACGGTGCGATTCCGCCAACCGGTGTCTAATGCCGGTTTCGGCCGGGACCGCCCGACCCTTTTATTACACGCCATTACAGGCCAAAGCGTACATGAGCCAGACTACCGCTCCGTTTCTGCCGCACCCCCTCCGTGACGAGCGCGTCGCGCGCCGCATCATCGACACGCGCGCGCTTCCAGAGCGTCTGGTCGTGAAGCAGCTTCGTCGCATCGATCCCGAAGCGCACCAGCCCGCCGCCGGCCTGCCGCGTCTGCCACATCGTCAATGTCACGCGATCGCCGGTCACGGGATCGATCGCCCGCCGGTTGGCCATCTTCTCCCAGTGGGGATTGCGCGAGAACCAGGCGACGGGTTTCGCTTCCGGCGCCATGTCGAGCGCGTTCGGCATGATCACTTCGCTCATGATGATCGACTCGAAGTGCAGCATGACCGTGTAGTGCCACGCCATCGTAGCCATCCGGCATTCTCCTGTTTCGATTGAACGTGTCTGCGGCGCGACCCGGCCCGCCCGCTCGCTCGTCCGCCGCGGCGGATCGGCCGCGCGGGCGTGGGGCCGGGTCGCGCGGCGTCAGAACCGGTAGTTCGCGAGCACTTCGAGCCGCCGGTCGTTGCCGAGCAGGTACTGCGTCTCGTTGTAGTACGCGGACTGCACGAAGCGCCGGTTGAACACGTTGTAGGCGCGCGCGGTGATCGTCGTGTCCTTGCGCGGTTTCCACGCGAGGCCGAGGTCGACGGTGGTGTACGACGGCATCACGAGCTGGTTCGCGGTGTCGGCGAAGCGCTTGCCGACGTATTTGACGCCCGCGATGCCCGTCCATTCCGGCGCGAAGCGCCAGCTCACCCACAGGTTCGCGAGCCGCTGCGGCACCGATATCGGCACGTTGCCCGCGCGCGAGACCGTCGTACCGCCGGAGGTCTGCTGGAAGTCGTCGTATTTCGCGCGCAGGATCGACACGTTCGCGTCGACGCGCCAGTCCTTCGCGATCTCCGCGCCGACCGTCGCCTCGAGCCCGCGCGACGACTGCTGGCCGACCTGGATCGACTGGTTCGGGTTCAGCGGATCGGCCGTCAGGAGATTGCTCTTCACGATCCGGTAGGCGGCCAGCGTCCATTCCGCCTTGCCGCCGAGGAGCGACTGCTTCACGCCGATCTCGATCTGCCGGCCGGTCGCGAGCGTGAAGTTCGCCTTCGACGCATTCAGCGACAGCAGCGAGCTGATCGGATCGGCCGCGACCGAATACTGGCCGTACACCGCGAGGCCGGGCTGCACGTCGTACACGGTGCCGATGCGCCAACCCGTGTTCGCGAACACCTTCGTGAACGCGCCACCGTTCACGAGATCGTCGCGGTTCACGCTCGCGTGGTCGTAGCGCAGCCCGCCGATCACCGACCAGCGCGGCGTGATTTCCAGCCGGTTCTCGGCGAACAGCGCGTACTGGTTCGACTGGCTGCGGTACTTCGGATAGGTGCCGGCCGTGTTGATGAAGCTGCCCGGATCGAAGTTGAACGGATCGACCGTCGACGTGCCCGAATACGGTGAGTTGTTGTCGTGCTGGAACGTCGTGTGATTGAACTCGAAGCCCGCCGAGAACGTGTTGCGCATCCCGAGCAGCGCGCTGCTCACGGTTGCCGCCGTCACGTTGCCGTACTGCTCCTGGTCGTGGAAGATCTCCGTGTAGCTGCTGCGCCGCACTTGCGCGGTCGACGGCAGGTACGTGTAGTACTCGGCATCCTTCCAGTGACGGTTGCTCTTCATCCGGTACAGCGTGCTCGTCACGTTCAGGCTGTCGCTCGGCTGCCAGTTCGCCGACACCGTCGCCCAGCTGTCGCGGAACGCGATGTCGCTGTCGCCGACGTTGTAGTTCTTCTTGTCGAGCGCGCGATCGCGTGCGCCGTTGACGAGCGGTACGCCGAAATACTGCATCGGATGCTGGAAGCCCTGCGCATACGACGCCGTCACGTACAAGTCGGCTGTCACGTCGTAGCGCAGCGCGCCGGAGATCGACAGGTTGCGCGAATTGCCGCGGTCGACCCAGTTCGACGAGCGGTTGCCGCTGATGTCGAAGCGGTACGACAGCTTGTCGTTGATCGCGCCGCCGCTGCCGAACGCAGCCCGCGCCGTGCCCTCGGTGCCGCCGCCGACCTGCAGTTCGTTCTGGATCGCGCCGCGCGTCGGCTTCTTCGGCACGATGTTGACGACACCGCCGATCGCGCCTTCGCCGTAGATCACCGAAGCCGGGCCACGCAGCACGTCGATATGGTCGACCGACCACGTGTCGAACGGAAAGGTGACGCCGATCGCGCCGTACGGGCGCACGCCGTCATAGAGCTGCGTGACCGACGACGCGCCGACGAAGCCGCGCGCGCCGAGCTCCGAGCCGCCGTTGCCGGGATGCGGCGATGCGCTGATGCCGGTGGCGCGGCTCACTGCGTCGACGATCGAACTGTCGCCGCGCGTGTCGAGCGTCTTGCGGTCGAGCTGCTCGACGCTTGCGGGTGTTTCGAGCGACGACAGCCCGAGACGGCTGCCGGTGTCGAGCGGTTGCGTGAGCGGCGTCGCCTTCTGCGCGTTGACGCGAATCGGTTCGAGCGTGGTGCCGGTGTGCTTGGCGTCGCTTTCCTGTGCCTGCCCGGCCGGCGCGAAGGCCGCGAGCAACGCGGCGGGCAGCATCAATCTGAACTTCATGTTTCGTTATCCTTCGAATCGGTGGAATCGCTTCGCGATCACGCGGTTGCGCGTGCCGAACGACCGAACAGCAGGCGGTCGATCAACCAGACCGCGACGATCGTCGCGCCCATCAGCGGAAAGACGACGCCGAGCAGCACGAGCCCCGCGATCCAGCCGCGCATCGGCGGCGCGCCGCGCTCGCGCGACGGCGCGCCCAATTTGCGCGCCGGGCGGCGCTTCCACCACATCACGGTACCCGTGACGGCCATCGCGGCGAGCCCGAGCGACAGCACCGCGCAGACGATCTGGTTCGCCAGCCCGAAGTAGCGGCCCATGTGCAGCGACGTGCCGTACGACACGGCCCGCGAGACCGCGCCGTAGTCGTCATAGCGGATGTCCTTCAGCACAGCCCCGCTGTACTGGTCGATGTAGATCGTCCGCTCGGCTTTCGGGTCGTCCGGGAAGTACGACGCGGTGAACACGCCGTCCGCGCCGGACGGCAGCGCGAGCGTGTAGCCGCTCGTCACGCCGAGACCCGCGACGATCGCGATCGCGCGGGCCAGCGGCAGCGGGGTCGGCGTCGGTGCCGACGGCGAATGCGGGACGGGCACGTTGCCGACCGCCCACGGCGTTTGCGGCAACGGCAGGTCGTCCATCACCATTCCCGGCATCGATTCGCCGGATGCGTGGTGATGGCCGGCCGGCGCCGCGGCCTGGGCCGGCGCGGGCGCCGTGGCGGCACCCGGGCGGGTCGAGCGCACTGACCCGCCGCCCCATGCGCCTTTCGGCGCGCCGAGGTTCACGGTCGCGGCCAGCGCCTTGAAGTTCTTGCCCCACGAACCCGACCACGGCAGCCCCGTCAGGATGAACGCCACCGTGCCGGCCGCGAGCCAGATGCCGGCCGTCGCGTGAATGTTCTTCCACAGCGGCCGGCCGCGCAGCGACAGATCGGGGCGTAGCGCCTGCCCGACGCGCGCAGCGCCTCGTGGCCACCACAGCGCGATGCCGGTGCCGATCATCACGAAGGTCCAGCACGCGGCGAGCTCCATCAGCAGTTCGCCCGTCTTGCCGAGCAGCAGCTTGCGATGCAGCATCCGGTCGATCTGCATGAAGCGGTTCTCGACGCTCAGCGTGCCGAGCACGCTGCCGTCGTACGGATTCACGTACACGCTCTCGCGGCTGCCGTTGCGCAGCCGGAACACGTATTCGGCGCTGCGGTCCGGCGCGGTCGAGACCTGCATGGAAACCGGCGTCGCGCCGGCCGGCATCGCGGTGCGCGCGTTCGCGAGCAGCGCGTCGGGATCGAGTCGCGGCGTGGCACGCGGCTCGACGACGAGCCGGTGCGGATACAGCAGCGGCTCGATCTGCGGCTGGAAGCAATAGAGCGTTCCGGTGATCGCGAGGACCACCAGGAACGGCATGACGAACAGGCCGGCATAGAAGTGCCAGCGCCAGAGCGTCCGGTAGCCGGCGTGGGTGGATTGGGCGGGCGCGATGGCCCGCTCGACGGTGGTCGACATGGTGTCAGCTCCTCGTGTTCGTTGAGCGGCCACGCCGGCGCGGGCCGGCGGACGTCAACGTGCGTCGCGCCCGCCTGCGCGCATCGATGGAACGGGCGGCGCGGCGCCACGCGCAGGCGGGGCGCATGACGGCGTCGCCCGCGCGATGCGGGCAAGCGGGTGAACGCTTGAATCAGGTCGTATGAGACGAACGGCGTGCAGGCCCATGCACATCGACGTGCACGAGCCGCTGGGCGGAACCGTCAGCAGAACAGAGGAGGCGCGCGGGAAGGTGGGCGATCGTCGAAGATCGATCGCACGAAGGGAATACTGTCGAAGTGAATCCGGAAGCGCCGCGGCGCGGCCGCGGGAAACAGCAACACCAGCAGGACGAACGACGCCAGCGCCGTGAACAGCGCGGCACCGAATGCGCACAGGCTGTCGCCGTTTCCGGACGATGCCGTGTTGTCGGCATGCGCGTCATGCTTGAGCGCATCGGCGAGCGCCAGCGCATCGTTGGCCGGTGTGATCGGCGCGCCGGCGTCGAAACGGGCAGCCAGCGCGGCCACGTTGACGATCAGCGGGCCGCGGCCCGAACACAGCACCACCGAGCCCGCATCCGGACTATCCGGATCGAGCATCACGGCACCCGACATCAGCGCGCGGGACAGCAGCGTCACGAGGAGGAACCCCCACAGAAGCTGTCGCGCGACACCGTGCCGGAGCAGGAAGCGGCGAAGTGCGTTCATGGCGCGCGATTGTACCTCCGTTTGCGGGGTGGGGCCGGTCGTCTCGCTGATGCGCGGCATCGGTCCGGCGCGCTGTAGCAGCCGAACGGGCGTGTCCGCGGCGGCTAGTCGGAACTGCACGATTCGCTGCCGGGCGGCGCGTTCGCCGGGCCATACGACCAGGTGCCGTCCGCGCGGGCCGTCAGCACATTGCCCGAGCGCCGGTCGTAGAGGTGCCACTGTTCGTCCGCCGGGTCGTCGCCGTAGGGCCAGGTCGTCAGCTGGCCGCCGAGGTCGAAGTCGAACGCCCACGAACCCGGCTGGGCACGCGGTGCGACCGATTGCAGGATCTGCCCGTCGAGACGTTGCGCGGCCGCCGCGATGTCGCCGGACCGGGATTCGCTGTGCGCGAGCTCGTGACCGTCGAGCGCGATCGACCAATGGCAGTAGCAGATCCACAGATGTCCGTTGCCGGTGACCGTCACGTGCCGCGACGCGAGCCTGTCGCGCGCCGCCGCGGACAGGCCGCGCGAGCCGGCGAGCGGCTCCCTGACATGCAGCGCGGGTTGCCCGAATTCGAACGTGAGAAAGCTGCCCTGGCCTTTCGTCACGGACCAGGCCGGGGTTTCGCAGATGGCCGGCCAGATCCGGTCGAAGTCGGCAGCGTTCACGGCGTGCGTCTCACCTCGGCGAAGCCGGCCTCGGCGTCGTCCGCGCTGGCGTCATCGTCGGCCAGCAGATCGGAGAGGTCGGCCGGCGACAAGCGCAGCATCGTGCGCTCGACGTCGTGATCGTAGCGGCGGTCGTTCGGGTCGTGATGCTTCTGCGCCTTGCGCCCGTCGCGCTTCACGAACACGCCGAGTGCGCCGGCCAGCCGGGATTTCCGGTTCCTGAGGCTCATGCGGCGAGGTCATCGGGCATGCGTGCGGATCGGGCAGGGCTGCCGTGGCCGCGCTTGCCGCCCGCGGCAGCCGCTGCGTGGTGCCGGCTCAGGCCGGATACGCATCGTCGACTTTCAGGTTCGCGAGCCGGAACAGCGTGCGCAGCGTCTGCGGATGAATGTCGCGGTGCGCGGCGAGCGACGTCAGCATGAAGTCGAGCACCTTCGCGTAGCGGAGCAGCACGAGGCAGCGCGCGAGATCGGGCGTGCGGCCGCGCATGTCCTCGGCGAGGTGGACCATTTCGGTGGACAGCGAGCGCGCCATCTCGAGTTCCATCTGCTGTTTTTCGGTCCAGTCGGGCAACGGCTGTTCGAGCAGCTTCGCGAGAAAGAGCTGGAACGACGTGTCGGACGAATTGGGCAGCGCATCCATGAAGGGCCTCGTTGCTTGCGCGTATCGATCGGGCGTATCCGGTGGGTGCGCCCGAGGGTGGATTCGTGTCCGCGCGATGAACGGCGCGGCTGTCCCCCGAACGGAATGCAGGTTCCGTACCAGCGCCGCGAGACCATTGTCGAGCAGGGCTGAGCCGCGCTGCGGCGCGGGGCGGCGAGTCCCGCCGATACTGGGTGGCGGAGGTGCTCGAGGCGGCCATCGACATGCGCGGCGCGATGCGTGTCGGGTACGGCGGGCGGTGCGGCGAGGCGAAATGCTTCACGGATGTAACGTAACGGCGGGATAAATTGCGCGGCGCGTGCCTCGCCGGATCGACGAAACGGGGCGGCCCGTGCGTGCCGCCTGCGCCTGCCAAGCGTTCGGCCGGCCGGACGCGGCGGGACGGGACGGCCGCCAGGGTTGGCAAAAACCGCTGGCGAATGTGACGAGTGTTTCAAAACCGAGACGGATTTGCCAGCGGCGATCCGGTTGCGCGACCGCCCAACTGGCAACTGGCCCAGCGAATTACCGGCCAATTGTCCATGGGCAGACGGCGCGCGTATGCCAACAATCCCCTGATCATCCCTGCGAGGTTCGACATGAGCGTCCACGCCTTCTTCTCGGCCAACCTGTTGCTGGCCTACACCGCCTATTTCATCGGTACGGCCAGCCCCGGGCCGAGCAATCTCGCGATCATGTCGGTCGCCGCGAACCAGGGCCGCAAGGCGGCGCTCGCGTTCGCGCTCGGCGTCATTTCCGGGTCGATGTTCTGGGCGACGGTGGCGGCGCTCGGCGTGTCGGCCGCGCTGCTGGCGTGGTCGAAGCTGCTGGTCGCGATCAAGCTCTTTGGCGGGCTGTACCTGCTGTGGCTCGCGTTCAAGTCGGGGCGCACGGCGCTGTCGGGCAACGCGGCAGCGTCGCTGAACGCGGCGGGCGAGCAGCGGCTGTCGCGCTTCTATGTCCGCGGCGCGATGCTGCACCTGACCAATCCGAAAGCGATCCTCGTGTGGGTGTCGATCGTCGCGCTGTCGTCGAACGGCGCGGGTGCATCGCACGGCGCGGTCGTGCCGGGCTGCCTTGCGATCGGGTGCCTGGTGTTCGGCGGCTATGCGCTCGTGTTCTCGATGGACGGCGCGCGCCGGCTGTACGTGCGCGGCCGGCGCGCGATGGAAGCGTGCCTCGCCGTCGTGTTCGGTGTGGCGGGGATCAGGCTGCTGGTGTCGAACGTCTAAGGCGGCACGCCCGCGCATCTAGCGGGCGGCGCGCCGGGTGGCCGGGCGTGCCGTGCTGCCCGGCTGCTCCGCCGGGCGCGTGAACAGCGACACGATCGTCTGCCGGAGCCAGCGGTGCGCGGGATGGCTGTCCCAGCGCTGATGCCAGATCACGCAGTAAGGCCGCGCGGGCATGCGCACCGGCGGTTGCCGCGACACCAGTTCCTTTTCATGGATCGACAGATCGAGCAGCGTGGTCGGCAGCACGCCGATGAAATCCGACTCCCGGATGATCGCCAGCGCGGGCGAGTATGCATTCAGCGTGAGGACGAGATTGCGCTGCAGGCCATGCGCCGAGAGCAGGCTGTCGTACACCGGCACCCGCATGCCGGAAAACCCGACGTCGAGATGCCGCGCCGCGAGGAAGCGTTTCAGCGTAAGCGGCCCCTTCGCGAGCGGGTGATCCTTGCGCATCAGGCAGCTCCAGTGGATCGGCCACATCTCGTGCGTGCGCACGCCGCTGCTCGGGCTCGAGTCGTTCAGGTAGCCGCCGATCGCGAGGTCGACGCCACCCCGGTCGAACATGCCCGGCAGGTCGGCGACGCTGAACGGCGTGAGCTCGATCCGCATCGATGGCGCATGCGTGCCCATGTACTGCGCGAGGCGCGGCATGATGCGTTCGACCGAGTAGTCCGACATCGCGATCGTGAAGGTGCCCCGATGTTCCTGCGGGTCGAACTGGTCGGGCGAGATCGCCTGCTTCAATGCGTCGAAGTGCGGCTGGACCGCCGACCACAGCTCGCGCGCACGCGCGGTCGGCCGCACACCCGAGACGGTCTTCTCGAACAGCACGTCGTCGAGCGATTCGCGCAGCCTGCGCAGCGCATTGCTGACCGCCGACTGTGAAAGCGCCAGCCGCTCGGCGGCGCGCGTGACGTTGCCTTCGGCCATCAATGCCGCGAACACGCGCAGCAGGTTGAGGTCGAGCTGGCGGAACACATCCTTCATCGCACATCTCCCGTTTGAGTGCCGGCCTCCCGTGCGCGGCGCGGGAACCGGAACGTCGTGGCGGCCAGTGTCCGGGCGGCGGACCGTTCGGGCAACGCGAGTTTGCCCTTGCGGCGCGCCGGCCTGACGACGCAACGAAGCCGCGCGACGGCGCACACCATTATTCACGTTGGTGATGATCATATTCCGGAAATCCGTTGGACGCGGTAACGGTGCGCATCGAACATGGGCACGAAACCACTGCAGCCAGCAGGTGGAGGAGACAGACGATGAAAGAGGATGCAGTGAATCCGGCCGGCGCCCTGGCGCTCGATCGCCTTTCGGCTGCGGCGCAGCCGTCTGCGCGGGCAGGCACGATGCGCGACGTCGCGGCGGCCGCGGCAGGCAACGCGCTCGAATGGTTCGACTTCGTGATCTACGGCTATTTCGCCAGCGTGATCGCGAAGCTGTTTTTCCCGGTGGCCGGGCCGATCGGGTCGCTGTTGCTCGCGACGGCGACTTTCGGCGTGGGGTTCGTCGTGCGGCCGCTCGGCAGTGTCGTGCTCGGGCTGTACGGCGACCGGTACGGCCGCAAGGCGGCGATGTCCGTCACGATCTGGCTGATGCTGGCCGGCACGGCCGCGATCGCGGTGGCGCCGCCGTATGCGCAGGCCGGCTGGCTCGGCGCGACGATCCTCGTGCTGGCGCGGCTCGTGCAGGGCTTCGCGGCATCGGGCGAATTCGGCAGCACCGTCGCGTTCCTCGCGGAAAAGGCGCCGCCGCATCGACGCCATTTCTTCGTGAGCCTGCAGATGTCGAGCACGATGCTGGCCATCGTGCTGGGCGGCACGATCGGCACGATCCTGACGACGTCGCTCAGCCAGCCTCAGCTCGAAAGCTGGGGCTGGCGCGTGCCGTTCGTGGTCGGCCTGCTGATCGGCCCGGTCGGCTTCTATATCCGCAGGAGCGTGTCGGAAACCGATGCGTTCGTGCACGGCGAAGCGCTGCCGGTCGCACAGGTGCTCAAGCGCCTGTTCGGCGAGCACCTCGCGTCGTTCCTCGCGGCGATCGGCGTGACGATCGTCAGTACCGCTGCGTTCTACATGTATCTGATCTACATGCCGACGTTCGCGGTGAAGCAGCTTGGGTTGCCGATGTCCGCGCCGTTCATGAGCACGACGGTCGCCGGCATCGTGATGGTGGCGATCGCGCCGCTCGCTGGCCTGCTCGGCGACGTCTGGCGCCGGCCGGTCGCGATGGTCGCCGCCGCGATCGTCGTGCTTTCTGCGATCACGCTGCCGCTCTATATGTGGGTCATTGCAAGCCCTTCGCTGCGCAACCTGCTGATCATGCAGGCGGCTGCCGCCGCACCGATGGGCGTGCTCGTCGGGCTGGTGCCCGCGCTGTCGGCGCGGGCGTTCCCGGCCGCGGTGCGCAGCACCGGGCTCGCGGTGTCGTACAACATCCCGACGACGGTCTTCGGCGGCTTTTCTCCGCTGATCGTCACGTGGCTGATCGCGACCACGCACAACAAGGCGTCGCCCGCGCTGTACATCGTCGCGATGTCGGTCGTGAGTCTGGTCGCGCTGGTCGGGTTCCGACGCATGCCGCACGAATAAGCGAACCGGATTCAGTCGACGTTTGTTTATGTGAAATGCAGGATAACGAAAGAATCAAGCGTGCTGGAATGGCGATATCGCAATGACCGGCCCGTGCGGCCGCCCCCTCACCCTCAACAGGAGAAGTCACGCATGAAATTCACCTCCACCTTCGCGCCGCCCAGCGAGGCGGAACTCAAAGGACGCCTCGACCGCGTGCGCGCACGCATGGCGGAAGCCGGCCTCGATCGCTACGTGGCGTTTTCGCCGGACAACATCTACTACCTGACGAACTTCGCGAACATCGTCCATGAGCGGCCGTTCGTGCTGGTCATTTCGCGCAGCGGGCCGCCGCAGTTCGTCGTGCCGCAGCTCGAGCAGCCCCATGTGCGGACGCGCTCGATCGGCGAACTCGAGCTGATTCCGTACTTCGAATTCCCGGCGCCGGCCGGTCGCGAATGGAGCGACCGCTTCAAGGCGCTGTTCGGGCCGGGCGAACGCGTCGGCGTCGAGTCGGTGTGTCCGTTGCAGGTCTATGCGCAGACGCCGGGCGAGCGCGTGTGCATCGACATCATCGACGATGTCCGGATGATCAAGTCCGACTACGAGATCGGCCGCCACGTGTATGCGTGCGGGATCGCCACCGACGCGCACAACCTGCTGCTGAGCGAAGCACGCCCGGGCCTCGGGATGGCGGAGATGTCGTCGCGCATTCGCGGCTTCATCATGCAGCGGCTGCTGGGCGACGATCCGTCGCTGAACCCGTCGGCCACGCGGATCGTCGCGGTGTTCCAGCCGGGCAGCGTGTCGCACGATCCGCACAACTTCAGCAACATCGACATGCGGATGGAGGAGGGCGGCCCGCACGTGTCGATCGTCAATGCGGTGATGAACGGCTACGGCGCGGAAGTCGAGCGGACCTTCTTCCTCGGCCACGTGCCCGACGCGGCGCGCCGCGCGTTCGACGTGATGTCGGAAGGGCGCCGGCTGGCGTTCGATGCGGCGATGCCCGGCGCGTTGCTGAGCGACGTCGATCGCAAGGTCAACGACTATTTCCGTCGCGCGGGGATGGGCGACCGGCTGCTGCACCGGACGGGGCACGGGATGGGTGTCACCGCGCACGAGGCGCCGTTCTTTGCAGAAGGCTACGACCGGCCGATCGAGAAGGGGATGTGCCTGACGATCGAGCCGGGCATCTATATCGAGGGTGTCGGCGGCTTCCGTCATTCCGATACCGTGCTGATCGGCGATGAAGGCCCGGTTCAGCTGACCGGCGGGCCGCTCGATCTCGACGCGTTGACGTTCCCGGTTCGGGCGTAGTAACGCGCAGGGGCAAAAAAAGCCGCTGCACGGGCGTGTGCGGCGGCTTGTTCACGAACGGCTCGCTTCGGAACTTGAAGCCCCCATCGATGAACGTCAAGATCTGCACCCCATGATTCCGAGGATTTTCATATCGGGCATCATGGGCTCGCCTATAGTCACGAAAGTAACGGTGACGAGGCTTGTTTCGCGCCGAACATGGACGCGCCGGGTGCTTCTCGGCAACATGGTGCAGATCATGAAAGATATCGATGTGCGGGGAGGATCGTGATGGCGCGTTTCGTTCGTTCACTGCTCTTGCTGGCGGGGCTGTGTGCCTGTTCGTTTGCGTATTCCGTGGAACCCGGGATGAACAATCCCTTGTTGTCGGAATTGCGTCCGTGGTGCATCGGTCGCCTGATGTTCGACCGGCCTGTCTCGAGCGAGATCTCGAACGAGCGTTATGAGTACCGCGGCGAAAAGCTGGTGACGACGCACGATGTTTCAGTGGAGGACTACGACGCCAAAGTCGCGGCGCGCGAGAAGGAACTGCGCACCAAACAGCGGGTGAATCCCGTCGATCTGCAGGAGACGACGGGACGCGCATGGCTGGAAAAGGCGTTTTCTCCGGTGCCGCACGCGCGGGTCTTCGTCTTCAACAATGCGGTGGTGAAAGCAGTAGCCTTGCCGTTCGATACGGAAGGCTATCTGTTCGCGAACCGCACGCTCGTCCAGACGACGAGCTTGATCGGTTCGGATGTGCTGGACCGGGCCGAAAACATCTATGACGATACCTACCGCCGCATCAAGGTGCGCGATAACTGGAGCGTGCCTGCGGAATCCGGCTTTTGCTTCGATGGCGGGATCGTCACCGGCCCGTCGACTTACTCCGAAGAAGTCAGCCAGTCGTTCGCGTTGATGCCGGGCCGACCGGCGCTGCTCGTGATCAAGCTGCGGGATGCGGTGGACGAAGATCTGAAGCAGCCGCTCACCCGCAATCTGCGCGCGCTGCGCGCGACACTCAATCGCATGCCGGGACACTACAGCATCCTGCGCCAAGGCAAACGGCAGGTCGCCGGCATGGACGCGGAGGAGGTGCTGTTTGCGCTCGAGGATGGCGCCGTCACGGTCTATCGCTTCTACTTGCTCGCGCCGGGGAATCCCGCGACGGTGGAGCAGCCGCATACATCGGTCGAACTGCTGCTGGGCGCGCCCGCGCGCAGCGACCTGCCACCGGAGAAGGCCACCTCGCCGGTCGATGAAGCGGGCGCGTTGCAAGTATGGGACACACTGCTGAACAGCCTGCGCGCGAGGCCGGGTGCGATCTGACCGGAGGCGGACGAGGTGGGGCGCGGGCTCAACCCGATGACTCCGCCGCACTGACGCGCGGCGGAGCGCTCCCGAATCAGAACGGCTTCAGAAAATGAAGCCCGTATTGATGAACTTCGAGTAGTGATCCGACACGATCGAATCGAGCAGCTGCTTGCTGCTGTCGGTCTGCTTTGCCGCGACCATCGAGCGGATCGAGAACGCGCGCAGCGCGTCGCTCACCGACAGCGTGCCTTCCGCCGAATCCTTGCGGCCCGCGAACGGGAACACGTCGGGCCCGCGCTGGCACTGGCAGTTGATGTTCACGCGGCACACCTGGTTCACGAGCGGATCGACGAGCGCGCCGATCTGCGCCGGATCGGAACCGAAAATGCTGACCTGCTGGCCGTGATCCGAGGTCGTCACGTAGTCGAGCGCGGTGTCGACGTCGTCGAACGGCGCGACCGGAATGATCGGCCCGAACTGTTCCTCGCGATACAGCTTCATCCCTTCCGATACCGGATACACGACGGCCGGATAGAACAGCGTCTTGCTGAACTCGCCGCCCGAATGGTTGACGACCTGCGCGCCCTTGGCCTTTGCGTCGTCGATCGCGTCCGTCATGTAGGCGGTGCGATGCATGCCCGGCAGCGGCGTGATGCTGACGCCCTTCTCCCACGGCATGCCGATCTTCAGCTGTTCGAGCGCGGCGGTGAAGCGCTTCAGGAACTCGTCGACGATCGAGCGGTGCACGAGCAGCATCTTCAGCGCGGTGCAGCGCTGGCCGTTGAACGACAGCGCGCCGAGCAGGCATTCCTTCACGGTGAGGTCGAGATCGGCGTCGGGCAGCACGATCGCCGCGTTCTTCGCGTCGAGGCCGAGGATCGCGCGCAGCCGATGCGACTTCGGGTGCTGCTTCTTCAGGTGATCGGCCACCTTGCTCGACCCGATCAGCGCGAGCACGTTGATCTTGCCCGACGCGAGCATGTGCGGCACGACCACCGCGCCCGGCGCGTAGATCGTGTTGATCACGCCCTTCGGGAACGCGTCGCGGAACGCTTCGAGCAGCGGCTCGAACAGCAGCGTGCCGTACTGAGGCGGCTTGAACACCACGGTGTTACCCATCAGCAGCGCGGGGATCAGCGTCGCGAAGGTCTCGTTCAGCGGATAGTTGTACGGGCCCATGCACAGCACGACGCCGAGCGGCGTGCGGCGGATCTGGCCGATCGTGCCTTCCGCGATCACGAAGCGCGAATTCGCGTTGTCGAGCTCCTTCAGCGCGTCGATCGTCTGCGTCATGTACGTGACGGTGCGGTCGAACTCCTTCTGCGAATCGGCGAGGCTCTTGCCGATCTCCCACATGATCAGGTTCACCACCAGCTCGCGCTGCGCGACCATCCGCTTGATGAAATCCTGCATGCACGCGATGCGCTGCTCGACCTTCATCGTCGGCCACTCGCCGCGGCCGGCGTCGTATGCGCGCACCGCGGCGTCCAGCGCCGCGTCGCTTTCCGTTTCGCCCATCACCGGGTAGCTGCCGATCTCGACCTGCTCGACGGTGCCGTCCGCCTGTCGCACGCACACGGGCGACAGCACGGTTTTGGTCGCGCCGTCCCACGGCCGCAATGCGCCGTCGACGAGCGACACGCGCTGGTGGATCGGCGAAGTCAGCCGGTACTCGGCGGGGATGTCCTGAAAGGCGGGAAACAACTGCTGCAGGGAGGCGGAATCGGGCATGACGGTCTCGTTTGACGGGGTGTCCGGGAAGGACGGGCGATGCGAATCCTGAGCTGAGCGATCCTCGATCCTGAATCGGCATCATGACGCGCGGACGACGGAGCGTCACGCATCGGCATGGCCGAATCGAGAATTGGAACCAGTTCCATTAAAAAGGAACGCCGAGCCGAATGCAAGATTTGCCGAACGATGACGCATGCGCCGTAAGCATTTGGAAAGACTGTTGCCGAATGGGCGGTATAACACGCGCGGAGCACGCGCAAACGTTTCCCTTGGGCCGGATTACGCGGATAATGGCGCAGCGCGGCGAAGAAAAAAATGCAGTGAACCTGAGAGCATACGTAGTGAAGAACAGCAGTCGGTCCGCCGCGCTGCCGATGCGAGGTCGGCTGCCCGGAGCGCCGGGTCGGGGTTGCCCGGTCCGGCGCGTACCGGACCCAATGCGCCCCGCCGGCTTCAACGAATCCTTCGCGATTCCTCTCCCTTTTCAGCGTGGTCGTGTGCCCGGCTTCGGATTCTGTCCGGCCGGTGCGGCACGCATGCGACGCCACCGCGCCGTGACGCCGGCGCGACCGCGCCGTTACTCGACGTCCTCGTCGTCCACCATCTCGCCGTCATCCGCGTCGAAATCCGGCGACGCATACGCGCTCGCCTGCTCGAGCAGCCAGCCGCGAAACAGCTCCAGCGGCTTGCTGTGGCTGAACTCCGTCGGATACACGAGGTAGTACGCGGAATCGCCGACGGTCGCCGCGTCGCACGGCACCACCAGCCCGAGCTGCTGCAACTGTTCCTCGACGAAGAACTTCGGCACGAGCGCGACGCCGAGCCCGGCCGCGGCCGCGCTGATCAGCATCGTGTGCAACTCGTAGCGCACGCCCTGCATCGTGCGGATGTCCTCGACGCCGTGCGTCTCGAACCACTGCGCCCACGCGCCGGGGCGCGTCGTCGAGTGCAGCAGCGGGTACGCAAGCAGATCCTCGACACGCTCGACGGGCCCGTCGAGCAACGCGGGCGAGCAGATCGGCACGACTTCCTCGCCGAACAGGTAGTCGGACGACGTGCCGGGCCAGGTCGGCTTGCCGTAGTGGATCGCGGCCTCGAAGTGGGTGTCCTCGAACGAGAACAGGTCGGTGCGACTGCCCATGTTCACGCGCACGTCGGGCGTGCGGTCGTAGAAGCTCTTGATGCGCGGGATCAGCCAGTGCGACGCGAAGGTCGGCAGCACCGCCAGCTCCAGGTAGCCGCCGCCGCTGCCGTGCGCGATGATCGACAGCGTGTCGCGGTCGAGCGTCTCCAGCGCGCGCCGCACCTGCGTGCCGTACAGCTTGCCGGCGCGCGTCAGCACGACGCGCTGCTTCACACGCGCGAACAGCCGCACGCCGAGGCTCGCCTCGAGCGTCGCGATCTGCCGCGATACCGCGCTTTCGGTCAGGAACAGCTCCTTGGCCGCGTGCGTGAAGCTCTCGTGGCGCGCGGCGGCTTCGAAAGCCACGAGCGCGCCCATGTTGGGGATCTTGAATTTACGCATGATGTTCGATTCGTCTGACGAACGGACCTGCCCGGTGCGGGCCGGCGGGCGAAGCCGGGGACGGCTGATAATTCCAAAAACTCATCACATATCAATTTAATCTCGCTTTACGCCCGGCTGCAACCCTTTGAATAATGCTCCCCACGCAAGGCCAGGCGCCCGCAGGGCAGCCGGCCAACGAGTTGCCGGCACGTTTGCCGGCGGTCCCCCGAGACGAGAAACCTGATGCGCAATCCGAATATCGAGAGCTTGCTGACGAAGCTGCTGGGACAGGCGAAGACCGACGCCCTGTTCTCGACCCTGAACATGCCGGCCATCCTCGAAGAATGGGAAGACGGCGTCGTGACGCGCGCGGAAATCGCGCAGGCGATGAACATGGCGCTGTTCGAAGGGCTGCTCGAACGATCGGCGAATGGCCGCGCGTACACGGCTGACGCGATCGAAAGCGGCGGCTCGGTCTACTTCGACCACGGCGCGCTGCGCACGGTGCGCTGGCCGAACACGGGCGCGCTGCCGCCGGGCGAAGCCGCGTTCACGCGTATCCTGCGTCCGCTCGGCTTCCGCCTGAACGGCCGCTACCCGCTCGACAAGCTCGGCATGACGGGCCGCGCGTATGCGCATGAAGACGCACCGGACGAAATCGCGCAGTTCTTCGTCAGCGAGCTGCATCCGGAACGTTTCTCGAAGGAATTCCAGCAGGCCGTGACGAACGTCGTGAGCACGTCGCGCGATCCGCTGTCGCCGGCCGCCGTCGCGCTGCTGTGGGAAGTCGAGCGCGAAGGCTGGCTGTCGCTCGACGCCGCGCACGCGCTGCTGCCGGAGATCGTCGGGGCGTTCGCGCGTCAGCACGACCTGCCGAACGAGCTCGACTACGAGACGCTGCTGCTGGAATCGGCGGAAATGGCGTGGATCTCGACCGAAGGCAACGCGTTCAACCATGCGACCGACCGCGTCGCCGACGTGTTCAAGCTGTCCGACGACGAGAAGGCGAAGGGCCGGCCGATGAAGCCGGAAGTCGAGCGCTCGCGCTCGGGCCGCGTGTTCCAGACCGCGTATCGCGCGGATACCGTCGAGCGCGAGTTCCGCACGCGCGACGGCAGCACGGTGAAGCGCAACGTGCCGGGTTCGTTCTACGAGTTCATCACGCGCAAGCGCACGTTCGACCAGGCGGCACGCCGCTGGGTGACCGACCTGCGTTTCGATGCGGGCAACGCGCAGGGCATCTTCAAGATGACGGCGAACGCGGCGAAGTAACTGCGACGCGCTCGGGGTTTCAATTGACGGGCCGACGGCTACTATTAGTCGTCGGCCCGTTTGAGTTTCTGCCGCTAACTGAGCGTAGTCGTTTTCGACACTGAGTTCCGCAATTTTTTCTTCGAAGTGCAGATGGATGGCGGTGAAGACGATTCGCTTATCGTCTGGAGTCTGCTCGGTGAATGCTTGGCATTGACGCTTGACCACGTAGGGCGAGCGAATGCTCACTGAGAAGGCACAGTGTCAGCCTCGCCATATGCTTTTGCGTGTGCATAGACCTCGAGTACGATAGCCACATGCAACGTTTCCAAGCCTTCAAGTTCGAACTGATGCCGAGCGGCCAACAACGGCGCGAGATGTGCCGCTTCGCCGGCTCATGCCGGTTCGTCTTCAACAAAGCATTGGCGTTGCAAAGGGAGAACTACGAAGCGGGAGGTAGGTTCATCGGTTACGTAGCAATGGCCAAGAGACTGACAGCATGGCGTAACGGCTCAGAGACACCGTGGCTCAAGGATGCTCCTGTGCATCCCTTGCAACATTCTTTGAAGGATCTGGAGCGTGCCTACAAGAATTTCTTTGCCAAGCGCGCTGCATTCCCGAAGTTCAAGAAGCGCGGTCAGTGCGACAGCTTCCGTTATCCTGATCCAAAGCAGATCAAGCTCGATCAGATCAACGATCGCATCTTCTTGCCCAAGCTGGGATGGATCCGATATCGCAACAGCAGGAACGTGCTGGGCGAAGTCCGTAATGTCACGGTCAGCGTGAAGGCCGAGAAGTGGTTTGTTTCAATCCAGACCAAACGCCAGCTCGAACAACCCGTGCCGCAGACCGGCAGTGCACTGGGCATTGACATGGGAGTCGTGCGTTTTGCAACGATGAGTGACGGCAGTTTCCTCGATCCGCTCAACAGCTTCAGGCGGCACGAAGCGAAACTGCGCCGCGCGCAGCAGGCGATGAGCCGAAAGTCGAAGTTTAGTAACAACTGGAAGAAGGCGAAGGTTCGTATCCAACGTATTCACGCTTGCATCGGCAACGCTCGCCGCGACTACCTGCATAAAGCCACGACCACGATCAGCAAAAGCCACGCGATGGTGTGTATCGAGGACTTGCGGGTACGAAACATGTCGAAATCTGCGACGGGCAGCGCTGACGTGCCGGGCAGAAACGTCCGAGCCAAGTCAGGCTTGAACAAATCCATTCTCGATCAGGGCTGGTTCGAGTTCCGTCGCCAGCTGGATTACAAGGTGGCATGGCGTGGCGGTTGGCTCGTGGTAGTGTCGCCGCAGAACACAAGTCGGACGTGTCCTACCTGCAGCCATGTGGCGGAGGGCAACCGGCGGACGCAAGCGCAGTTTGTGTGTATGGCTTGCGGCTTTGAGGAAAATGCCGACGTAGTCGGCGCAATCAACATACTGGCGCGGGGACACCGCGTCGCAGCCTGTGGAGAGTTGGCGCAGTCAGGTCGCTCGATGAAGCAGGAACCCGCCGAAGCGATCTGAGATGAGCGTTACCGTTTCAGAAGCAGTAGGGATCTCCTGCCTTTAGGCAGGGGAGGATGTCAATTTGTCCTCGTTCATCGTGTGCTCCTTGTCATGCCGGGATAAAAGGCGCGGCGGCGTGCCACGCCGGGAGGTCAGGCCTTCGCCTTCAGGCCGGATGCGTCGACGTGCTTCACGCCCTTGACCGCGCGCGACACGGCGATCGCTTTCTTCACGGCGATCTTCGTCGGCAGCACGCCCGTCAGCGTGACGACGCCGTCGACCGTCGTCGCGCTGATGTCGACACTCTTCAGGCCGTCGACGGTGGCCAGCCGCCCCTTCACCTTGGTCGTGATCCACGTGTCGGTGACGGGTTGGTCCGATTCGGCCTTCATGCCGTTGTCGGCGGACGAGGTTTGCGCCTGCGCGTTCGTGAGCGGTGCGGCGCAAAGCAGGAAGGCCGCACTGATGGCGAGCAGCGTCGAAAGATGCGAGGTCTTGTGCATGGATGTTCTCCTTCGATTGGCGTGGTGAATGGACACGTTGCCGAGCATGGATCGTGCCGCGCGCTACCGGGCGATCGGCGTGTCGTAGCCGGGCTCGCGCGGCGGCATGTCCGGGCGCGGCCCGTCGGGCGGCAGCGGAACCGGCGGGTCGGTGCCGGGCGGCGGTTCGGGCGGGCTGTCCGGAGGCGGTTCGGGCCGCGTCGGATCGGGTGTCTGATGCAGCTTCATCGTGCTTCTCCTCTGCGGTTCGGATGGCAGCGCATGAGCGCCGATGCAGTACCAGCGTACCGAGGCGAACGTGCGTGGACATCGCGCAAATTCACCTGATCGGCTAGTGCGTTTGCACGGGGCGTCCTGAAGGAGAGGGCGATGAGCCTGTTGGCGGCGACGGGCGGAAAGCGGGCGTAGCGGATGCTTTCGGGATCGGCGAGTTGCCGCACGGTGGCGGCGAGCGGCGCGAATGTACTATGACAAATAGTGCATTCGCGCCTGTCGCGGACCGGTACGGCACGCGATCATCGTCACACGCGCCGGCCGGCGCGTGGTGTCGACGAAGCGGCAACCGGGCCGGCAGTCATGCTGACGACAAGGACAACCATTCGATGAACGAACAGGTAAACGAACAGGCGCTGAAGTCGCATACCGACCGGCGCCAGCTGCACCAGATCATCGCGGGGCTCACCGAGGGCGTGATCCTGGTCGAGCCCGACCAGCGGATCGTGTGGGCGAACGAAGCCGCGCTCGCGATGCATGGCGTGACCGAGCTGAAGGCGCTCGGCGCGACCGTCACCGATTACCGTGAGCGCTTCCGGCTGCGCTACCGGAACGACCATCCGGTGCGCGACGGCCACTATCCGATGGATCGCGTGATCGCGGGCGAAGAGTTCAGCGACGTGACGGTCGAAGTCGAATCGGCCGCCGACGAAACCGTGAGCTGGGTCCACCGCATCCGCAGCCTCGTGCTGACGAACGCGGCCGGCGAACCCGATTGCCTCGCGCTCGTGCTGCACGACGCGACCGAATGGGCGAGCGCCGAGGAGCGCTTCGAGCGCACCTTCAACGCGAACCCGGCGCCGGCCGTGATCTGCCGGCTCGACGATCTGCGTTACGTGAAGGTCAACCAGGGCTTTCTCGACATGACCGGCCACGCGCGTGAGGACGTGCTCGGCCGCTCGGTGTACGAGATCGACGTGCTCGAACAGGCCGAGCGACGCGAACTCGCGATCGAGCGGCTCGGCGAAGGCGCGACGATCCCGCAGATGGAGGCCGTGCTGAAGCTCGCGGACGGCAGCACGAAGGCGGTGGTCGTCGCCGGGCAGCCGATCGACATGAACGACGAGGCATGCATGCTGTTCACGTTCATGGATCTCGAGCCGCGCAAGCAGGCCGAGCGCGCGCTGCGGCAGAGCGAGGAACGTTTTGCGACGGCGTTCCGGATGGCACCGGTCGCCACCGCGATCGTCACCGCCGACCGTTTCGAATTGCTCGACGTGAACGGTGCGTTCGCCGCGATGACGGGCCATGCGCAGGACGACCTGCTCGGCAAATCCGCGGACGAGATCGGGCTGTGGGCCGAGCGCGGCGCGTGGCAGCGCATCGAAGGCCGGCTCGCGCGCGACGGCAACGTGCGCAACGCCGACGTGCAGATTCGTACGCGTGAAGGCGACGTGCGCGATTGCGTCGTGTCGGCCGACCCCGTCGCGATTCACGGGCGCGACTGCCTGCTCGTCGCGCTGCTCGACATCAGCGATCGCAAGCGCACGGAGATGGAGCTCGTCTACGCGATCGAAACGGCGATGCAGGATGCGTCGTGGTTCAGCCGCACGCTGATCGAGAAGCTCGCGAACGTGCGGCGCGCGAATGCGCCGGATGCCGGCGCACAACTGTCGGACCTGACCGCGCGCGAGCGCGACGTGTTCGACCTGCTGTGCCACGGTCTTGCTGACAAGGAGATCGCCGGCCGCCTCGGGCTCGCGCCGAACACCGTGCGCAATCACGTCGCGACGATCTACGCGAAGCTCGACGTGCATAGCCGCGGCGAGGCGATCGTGTGGGCGCGCGAACGCGGGATCGTCGGCGCGGCCGAAGCGAACGGCGCGCGCGGCGAGAAGGGCGGCGCGAAGGGCAAGGACTGACGGCGTCGGTACGAATGCACCATGTGCGCTGGTGCATCCGCATCTGCCGCGCACGGCGCCCGCTTGCGATCCTGTCCACTCGGCGGTGCGGCGCAGGCCGTCGCATCGCCGGCTCTCCCCAACCATCGCAGGAGACGACCATGGACAGGAATCGCATCGAAGGCAAGCTCAAGCAGGTCAAGGGTTCGGTCAAGGAAGCGCTCGGCAAGGTCACGGGCGATCGCAGGACGGAAGCGGAAGGCGTCGCCGAACAGCAGGCCGGCAAGATGCAGGAGAAGGCCGGCGAGGCGGCCGACGCGGTGCGCAAGCAGACGGGCACCGATCGGCACTGACCGATGACGCGGCGCCGCAGGCGTCGCGATGGCCGGCCGGGCCGTCATCGCAACGATGATGCGCCGCCGGCATGACCACGGCCGGCCTTGATGGACGGGCGCCGGCGCGGCATTCCGCGACAACGGTTTACCCGCGGCCCACCGACGCGTGGGCCGCGGGCCGGACGCGAACGCGGAACTTGATGACAAATCCTCACAACATAGTTCCGATATTTCGTTTGCTGCACGGGTATTGGCTATCCACAATCCATTCACCTCTTTCGCGATGAAAGGTTCTTCGGAGACGGAGCCGCGGCGATCGACCGGCTAGCAGGGTGCGTTGCATGGCGCCCCGCTGGCGGACGAGATGACCGGCACGCGAGAGGTTGCCGACGCGCGGCAGTCGCGTGTTGCATCCCGGCCCCCAGAACAAGGATTGTCATGACGTTCCGCATTCGTTCGCTTTCCGGCGTCGCATTGACCGCCGCGATCCTCGCGCTCCAGACGGGCGCGGTTCATGCGCAGGAGACGGTCGTCAAGGTCGGCGTGGCCGGCCCGCTGACGGGCGGCGGCGCCGCCTACGGCAAGGACATCGAGAACGGCGTGCGCATGGCCGTCGACGAAGCGAATGCCGCGCATACGACGGTGGGCGGCAAGCCTGTGAAGTTCGTCGTCGCGTCGCAGGACGACCAGAGCGATCCGCGCACCGGCGTGCAGGCCGCGCAGCAGCTCGCCGACGCGCAGGTGGCCGTCGTGATCGGCCACTTCAACTCGGGCACGACGCTGCCTGCATCGAAGATCTACGCGAAGGCCGGCATTCCGATGATCACGCCGTCGGCGACCAATCCCGACATCACGCGCGCCGGGCTCGGCACCGTGTATCGCGTGATCGCGACCGACACGCAGAACGCCGGCAACGCAGGCGCGTATGCGGCGAGCGTGACCAAGGCGAAGCGCATCGCGATCATCGACGACCGCACCGCGTTCGGCCAGGGCGAAGCCGACGAATTCGAGAAGTCGGTGAAGGCGAATGGCGGCACGATCGTCGCGCGCGAATTCACGAACGACAAGGCGGTGGACTTCAGCGCGCAACTCACGAAGATCAAGAGCACCAATGCCGATCTCGTGTTCTTCGGCGGGCTCGACGCGCAGGCCGCGATGCTCGTGAAGCGCATGCGCCAGCTCGGCATCCGCGCGCAGTTCCTCGCGGGCGGCGGCGTGATGAACGCGAACTTCATCAAGCTGGCCGGCAATGCGGCGGAAGGCGCGTCCGTGTGGGAATACGGGCAGCCGCTGTCGCGTCTCGCGAAGGGCAAGCAGTTCGAAACGAAATTCAAGCAGAAGTACGGCATCGACATGCTCGCGTATGCGCCGTTCGCGTACGACGCGACGTGGATCGCGATCAACGCGATGCAGAAGGCGAACTCGACGAAGCCGGCCGATTTCAACGGCGCGCTGAAGAGCACGCGCTACGACGGCATCACGGGCACGATCGCGTTCACGAACACGGGCGACCTGAAGAACCCGAGCTCGACGCTGTACGAGGTGAAGAACGCCGCGTGGCAGCCCGTCACGACGAAATCGGCGGATTGAACGCAACCCGCGCGCGGACTTTCGCGGCGACGCCGGACGTGCTGAAATGCCATCAGCGATCGGTTGCGATCGCGGCGCACGCCGGTGTGGCAGCCGCCCAGGTCTGCCCGCGCGACGCCGCGTGTGACGCGGCACGAACAACCCACGGGCATGGCCGGCTGGCCGCGCCCAACCTGTGCAACTGGAGTCAGTCGTGAGTTCTCAAGTCGTCATCGTCGGCGGTGGTGTGATCGGCAGCTCGATCGCCTATTTCCTGCGCGCCACCGATCCCACGGTTTCCGTGACCGTGATCGAGCGCGACCCCACCTATGCGCGATCGTCGTCGGCGTTGTCGGCCGCGTCGATCCGCCAGCAGTTCTCGACGCCGCTGTCGATCGAGATGTCGCTGTTCGGCATCGACTTCCTGCGCACGATCGGCGAACGGCTCGAAGTGGACGGCCACCAGCCGTCGATCGACCTGCACGAAGGCGGCTACCTGTTCCTCGCGACGCCGGCCGGCGATGCGACGCTGCGCGAGAACCATGCGCTGCAGACGAGCCTCGGCGCGGACATCCGGCTGATGGATCGCGATGCGCTGCGCGCGAAGTTTCCGTGGCTGAACGTCGACGATCTCGTGTCGGGGGCGTACGGCGTGAGCGGCGAAGGCTGGTTCGACGGCTACGGGCTCGTGCAGGCGCTGCGCAAGAAGGCGCAGGCGCTGGGGGCGCGCTATGTGCCGTCCGACGTGAAGTCGGTGATGCGCGATGGCCGCAAGGTGACGCATGTGGTCACGGCCGATGGCGAGCGCTATGCGTGCGACACGCTCGTCAACGCGGCAGGGGCGTGGACGCGCGCGCTGTCGTCGATGATGGGCATCGACATCCCCGTGTATGCGCGGCGCCGCAGCATCTTCAACGTGTCGTCGCCGGCGAAGCTCACGGATTGCCCGCTGCTGATCGATCCGACCGGCGTGTATTTCCGGCCGGAAGGGCGCACGTACATCTGCGGGACGTCCCCGAGCCCGAACCGCGACCCGGACGACCTGCCGCTCGACGAAGTCGACCACGACCTGTTCGACGACGTGATCTGGCCGACGCTCGCGAATCGCGTGCCGGAGTTCGAGGCGCTGCGCGTGGAGAACTGCTGGTCCGGATACTACGAGTACAACGTGTTCGACCACAACGCGATCATCGGGTATCACCCCGAGCTCGACAACGTCGTGTTCGCGAACGGCTACAGCGGCCACGGGCTGCAGCAAGGGCCGGCGACGGGGCGCGGGGTCAGTGAACTCATTCTGGGCGGGCGTTATGACACGCTCGACCTGTCGACGCTCGGCTGGGCGCGGGTGCTGGAAAACCGGCCGATCGTCGAAAAGAACGTCGTGTAGCGCGGCGTAACCCGCCCGGTGTGGTGGGCGGGGATTCTCCTTGTGTCTCAACTCATTGGCCCGACTGTGTCGGGCCTTTTTTGTTGTGCGTGTTGCTGCGCGTGTTAGCCGACGCCGTAGACCGCGTCGCGCAGATCGAGCGTGTACGGGCCGTTCATCCCTTCATAGAGCGTGTTCGACAGCGACACGACGGTGAGCCCGCGGGCGCGGTCGACGAACCACGAATGGCCGTAGACGCCGCCCCAGCGCCAGGTGCCCGGGGACTCCGGCGACAGCGCCGCGCGCGGGTCGCGCAACACGGAAAACCCGATTCCGTACCCCGCGCCGGGCAGGTCGGGCAACGCGAGGTTGCCGGAGTGGATGCGGCCCATTTCGTCGACGAGCTCGGCCGGCAATACTGCGCCACCGCCCGCCCGCAGCGTGTCCAGCACGTTCAGCACGTCGCCGGCGGTGCCGACCATCCCGCCGCCGCCCGATGCGAATGCATCCGCGTTGAGCGCGCGCGACGGCGAGTACGTCACGCCGACGGTTCCGTCGTAGATGGGTACGGCTTCGTTCTCGGCGAGCCGGTGCGGCTGCGGCGTGTCGTTGACGTAAGGCGTCGCGAGCCGCGCGGCGTCGCGTGCGACGAATCCCGTGTCGCGGGTACCGAGCGGGCGGAGCACGAGCGCATCGACCGCAGCGGCGAGCGGCAGTCCGGTGACGGCCTCGATCACCGCCCCAACGACGTCGATCGACAGCGAATAGTTCCAGCCGGTGCCGGGTGCGTACAGCAACGGCACGCTCGCGATCCTGCGCATGTTTTCGGCGAGCGTGATCGATGCGCCATCAAGCCCGTCGGAGACGCCCGCACGCGCATACGGGCCCGTCGCGTCGGCTTCCGCGTAGCGATAGCCGAGGCCGGCGGTATGCGTGAGCAGGTGGCGCACCTTGATCACCGGTACGCTGCCATCACGCAGCGCCGGCCGGAACTCGGGCAGCCAGCGCGTGACGTCGTCGTCGAGCGACAGCTTGTGCTGTGCAACGAGCGCCATGGCGGCTGCCGCGACGATCGGCTTCGTCACCGACGCGAGCCTGAACAGCGTGTCCTCTTGCATCGGCGTGCGCGCTTCGCGGTCGGCGAACCCGGCCGCGCGGCGATAGACGAGCTCGCCGTCGCGTGCGATCAGGACGACCACGCCGACGAGGCGTTGCGTTTCGAGTTGACGGGACAGTACCGCATCGACGCGCTCGGTGAGTGCGGGATCGGCCGACGGTTGCTGTGATGACGCTCGGTTGGGGATCATCGAAGACTCTGTCGTGAGGGGGGAGCCGACATGTTAGGCGGCACGCGGCGGAAGTGCCACTTATCCATACATGGAACAGGGCTTCGTGCGCCGCACGGTCGACGTCGACGGCCACCGGGCGGGCGATTCAGCCGGGGGCCGCGGCGGCTCCGTGGCAGCGAAGCGCTCCGGCTGGCGGCGGCGCCACGCCGCCTATACGCGGGACCGCCGACAAAATATGCCCCAAGCGGCGCGCGGCCTTCGTTAGAATCTGCTTTCGTCGAGAAAATAACGCAATTGCATGGGTGCAGGGCGGTATCGCATGACGGACACTGCTCGCCCAGATTCCATCGTTCATCTTTCACCGGAGGCGAGCATGCCTGGTTTACTTCCCGATGTTGACCGCGAGGGGCTCCTCGAATATTCGGTGGTGTACACCGATCGCTCGGTCAACCATATGTCGCAACGCTTTCAGGGCGTCATGCGCGACATCTCCGCCACGCTGAAAAAAGTCTACAACGCGAAGTCGGTCGTGATCGTCCCCGGCAGCGGGACGTTCGGCATGGAAGCCGTCGCGCGGCAGTTTGCAACGAACAAGAAGTGCCTGGTCATCCGCAACGGCTGGTTCAGTTTCCGCTGGTCGCAGATTTTCGACATGGGCAGCATTCCGTCCGAAACGACGGTGCTGAAGGCGCGCCCGGTCGAAGCGGGACGGCAGGCCGCATATGCGCCGGCCCCGATCGACGAGGTGGTCGCCGCGATCAAGGAGCACAAGCCGGATCTGGTGTTTGCGCCGCACGTCGAAACCGCGTCCGGGATGATGCTGCCCGATGGGTATCTGCGCGCGGTGTCGGACGCCGTGCATGCGGTCGGCGGCATGTTCGTGCTGGATTGCATCGCGTCCGGCACGGTGTGGGTCGATATGCAGGCGAGCGGCGTCGATATCCTGATCAGCGCGCCGCAGAAGGGCTGGAGCGCGTCGCCGTGCTGCGCGATGGTGATGCTCAGCGAACTCGCCCGCGAACGCATCGATGGCACGACCAGCACCAGCTTCGCGTGCGATCTGCGCAAGTGGCTGCAGATCATGGAAGCCTATGAAGGCGGCGGGTTCGCGTACCACGCGACGATGCCCACGGACAGCCTCACGACGCTGCGCGACGTGATGAAGGAAACCGAGGCTTACGGTTTCGACAAGGTGAAGGCGGAGCAGCTCGAGCTCGGCACGCGCATTCGTGCGTTGCTGGCCGACAAGGGTTTCCGCAGCGTCGCGGCCGAAGGCTTCGAGGCACCGGGCGTCGTGGTCAGCTATACGGACGACGACGGGATTCGAACCGGGAAGAAGTTTGCCGACGTCGGCCTGCAGATCGCGGCCGGCGTGCCGCTGATGTGCGACGAGCCGGAGGATTTCAAGACCTTCCGTCTCGGGCTGTTCGGCCTCGACAAGCTGCATGATGTCGACGGGGCGGTCGCCCGGTTTGCCGACGCGCTGGATCGGATTCTCTAGCAGGCTGCTGAAATCGGGAACGGTATAAACGGGCCCGGAGGGCGGTGCGTTAGAGATATCGTGTTCATGATCTTGGCCGGATGGGTGCGATGCAAGAACCGCTGTTCACGACGGTGGACTCGCATGGCACGGTGACATGAGCCGCCCAAGTGTGTCGGTCGCGCGGCAATGCGCCGGTTGGATCGCTCGTGAGCGGTCCAACCACGACGATCCGACTGCAACCCGGCAGCCAATTGCATAGTCCATCCCTTTACGCCGTGATCTCGTGGTCAAGACGAGGCGTTTTTCAACGGGCTGCTAACGCCCGCCATTCCACGGGTCGGTTCGAATCCACGCCCGTGGACTAACTTCCCGGGTTCAAGCGCTTGCTGAGCGCCTGCCCCTTCGGCGTCGTCCAGTCGACGGCCAGCTCGGAAACGACCTGCGAGGCCGACGTGATGACGGCTCCAGCCTGTTCCACGCGTCGCAGCGCCGCGTCGTCGCCGATTTTGGTGAACGACGCGGATGCGTCGGTGACGACCTGTACCTCGTAGCCCTCGTCGAGGAGTTGCAGGACCGGGAACACGACGCAGACCTCGGTAGTGATGCCCGCCACGCACACCTTCTTGCGCCCCGTGGCCTTGACTGCCTCATTGAAGTTCGGGTCGTGCGTGGCGTTGACGATGCCGGAGCGCTTGATGCGCGCGGCAAATGCCTTCGGCGCCACCGCGTCCAGCTCGGGCAGCAACGGCCTCTGGACGCGTTCCTCCATGCTGGTCGTGAACACCAGCGGCAGTTCGGTCGCCACGGCGATCTTCGCCAGCAACACGGCGTTCTTCCTGATCTCCGTCACGTCGTGCGAATGTGTCCAGGAAGTCGTGCCGACCTGATGGTCGATCAGTAGCAACGCCGCGTTCTCCGGCGTAAATACGTTAGTGTGCACGCCCCGCTCCTTTCATGAACGGGTCATCAGGATGACTGATCGATGGCCGGCGATGCCGGTCACGGGCGCTTCGGGCGTCAAGCTTGTTCGGCGAGCCACTCGTTCAGACTCAACAGGTCGGTCTGGCTCGCCTTCAGTGCGCGAATGTCGGCCTTGTATCCGGCCTCGCCGAACCACTCGAACATCCTGCGAGCGTCATAAGGGAGCGACCGCAGCAGCAGCCGTGGAATGGGGAATGGCAACCCCGTCGACCAGCCGTGGCGCTTGAAGGCCGCGATAATCTGCGCGCGGGTCAATTCTTCACCGGCGATTTCCTCGGCCTTGCCGATGAACGCATCAGGGTGCGCGAAGGCATGCGCGACCCACTTGCCGATATCGGCCGTGGCGATCATCTGCAGCGGCTTGTCTGTCGGCACGTAGCTGCGCAACAGTGCCATCAAGACGGTGCGCATGCTCGACTTGCTGAAGTTGTCCATGAAGAACACCGGCCGCACGATCGTCGCCGGGATGCCGATCTGGCGGATGTGCTCCTCGACGCGCCATTTGCTGTCGAAGTGCGGCACGCGTGATTGGCGGTCGGCACCGCCGACAGACGCATAGACGAGGTGCTCGACGCCAGCCGCCAGAGCGACGTCGGCTACCGCAATGCCTCGGCGCGCTTCCAACTCCCCACCTCCGTCGGAGCCTTGCACGGAGAACACGCCATGCACGCCTGCGAAGGCCTGACGCAGCGAGGCGGGATTGTCCAGGTCCGCGGCCAGGACCTGGACATTCTGTGCAGCCAACGCACGGCTTGCCTCGGATTCTGCGTTTCGCGAGATCGCGCGGACTTGCCATCGCCCGTCTGCCAGGAGTGCGCGTATCACGGCCCCTCCTTGCTGCCCGGTACCACCCAAGACAGCAATTGTTTTCTTCGTCATGCACGAGCCCCGAACGATGATATGAACATCGACTGTTTTGATGGTATGAATATCGACTGTTTTATTCGATTGAACAAGTAGGATGAAAAAAGAGACTAGTATGAACAACCATACTGATCATGGCGTACCGCCGCGTTGTCCGCCGACGGAGGCCGAACTCAATGAGTTCCGCCAAGCGATCGACATCATCCGCGGCAAGTGGAAAGTGGAAATCATGTGGGTCCTGCTCGATGGATCGCTGCGCTTCGGCGAGGTACGCAAGGCGCTGCCGGGCATCACCCAGCACATGCTTACCGCGCAACTTCGGGCGCTGGAAGCGGATGGGCTGGTCAACCGGACGGCTTATGCAGAGATTCCACCGAGGGTGGAATATGTTCTGACGGATCACGCTCGCGCGCTCAAGCCGATTTTCGTGGCGTTGACGAAATGGGCAACGTCGCTGCGGAGTCCTGAAAAAATCTCGCCGGAGTCTTCCGACTGAAGTCGGGAGGGGCGCTGGGCTAACCTCAACCCGGTCCGCCTGCCTGTTTCGAATCCATCGGCATGCGCTCGCGGCGCACCGAGTAACACACCTGCAGCAGCAAGGCTTGCAGCAGTTTCTTTAGCGTCGTCGCTCATTGCGACCGCGTCCCGGTCGGAGTTGGCCGGGTAATCGGCGACGGCGGATGTATCTTCGAGATCGTCGATATCGCGGTGTTGCCCGCTCACCAGAAGAAGGGCGTGGGCGACCTGATCATGCGCGCACTCATGGGCTACATTCACGAGCATGCGCCGCCGACCGCCCATGTCAGCCTGATGGCCGATCATGGGACGCCGAAGTTCTCCGAGCGTTATGGCTTCCAGCCGTCGTTGCTGCGCGACAAGGCGGGGATGTTCCGGCGCATCGCGTCACGCGCGGGACGCCGATGCAAGCCGTCAGATGTGGTGGTGCACGATCTTGACGCGATGCCCGAGAATCTTGCCGAGTTCGACGGCCAGACGTGGCTCGATCAACCAGTTCGTGAACCCGAATCCGAGATTGCCGAACGCCCAGTCGAGCTCGAGGAACGTCCAGTCGACGATGCGTGCCGAGCCGCCGCATGCGGGGCAGGCGAGCGTGTCATCGGCTTCGTTCGAGTACCAGGCGCCGACTGCGTCGCCCCAGGGCACCTCATCGAGTGAGTGAGACGCGCCGCAGTGTGGACAACGTACGTCGTTGGGCCCCGGGCCTGAATGAAAGACCGTGCGTTCGGTCTCGAGGCCGACGCCACACCAGTCGTTGCCGAGATTGATGAACTCGGACCACGCACCGGCATTCGGGCCGGGACGATAGATATCGCCGTGCAGCCCATTGCCGCTTTCGGGCACCGCTTGCACGATGCCTTGCTCGGCCAGCCATGCGATGCCGCGTTGCGCGAGGATCGGTGCTTCTTCAAGGCTTGCGTCGATGTCGACGACCCAGACGATATTGTCACTCATGGCGAATCGGGGTATCAGATTGGATGGTCAGGCGATTTCAGGATCGGCAATTTTCGTCACGACGTCGGCAATGTTCAACCGGCTGCCGTGCGCTGATTCGGGTAAGGGTCTTCATCCGAAGACTGGTGCCAGACGGATTGATCGGCCCGCTGAAGTGCTTCAGCATGTTTTTCCCTGAGCCGGTCGATGTCCGGTGCCGCCAACAGGTTTTCCGAGGCACTGATCGAGTCGCCACTGGTGAGATACAGATAGAGCGCGGTCAACTCTTCCAGTTCTGGCGCATCCGATGTAACCGTGAAGATTGCCGGATCGGTGTCGGTCGGATCGATCTTGACGCTCGGGGCGTCGCTTTTCCTGTCGCGGAGATACAGGCGCGTCCAAAGCCTGCTGTGGACCGGATAGGCGTCGCCGTCCGTGTCCACATTCCGCGGGGGCCCGTACAGCAGGTCGATAAAGCATCTGAAATCCGGGCGGTTCCTGGCGATCTTGACGGTATGCATTGGGTTCCTGGCTGTTCGCACGCTGCTGTAGATCGCAGCAAGAAGCGATTCTAAATCGCTATGTCGAAAGACGCTTCGTTAGCGATCTGGCGGTGTCGAGGACGCTTGTCGATGGTTGGCTGGACTGAATTGACTGACCACATTTCTCCTCGGCAACCATTCCCGTCTCATCTCTTCAATCATCGCCGATGACGAACACGCGATGCGTGCCATGCGGGCCGACGCTATCGCGCCAAGCGATACAAAACATCGGGACAACCTTCCTCGTTCCTGCTTCCGTCGCTGTATGCAATCGCAACGAACCCGTGCCGTTCATAAAACGCAGCAGCATCGCGATTCATCTGGAACGTATAGAGCTGGAGCATGCCCACCGTCTGCGACTTCACCGATTCCAGGAGGGAAGATCCAATCCCTCGTCGCTTGAATTCGGGGCACACGTACAACTGGTCAAGCCATGCCACGCCATCGGTAACGACGTGCGCGGCCATGCCGACCATGCGGTTATCGTTCACGGCAACGGTGACATTGCCCGACGGCACAAGTACGTTGGCCACCCAATCGTGGACCGCGGCTTCGGCGTGCGCGAGCGGCGCATAGGATGCCAGCGTGTTGCGCGACCGTAGATAGACTTCAGCCACCTCTGCGGCATCCGCCGCAATCGCTCGACGCAAGATCAAGGGCATCTGTCGGCCGCTCCGAAAGCTTCACAAGGTGCACAACGATAGCAGCACGGAATCGAACTTCCAAGATCGCGCAGACTGCGCTGAAACTGGCGAGACCGGACATTCAGCGCGACGTATCGAGTGTGCGGTACAGCGAATCGGCCGTGAGATCTCGTTATCGATTCACTGTTTTCTTCCGGGATTCCCGGGATCCGACATTCCCGTATCATCTGTCCGATTCGACCGGATCGCACGACCTGGCGATTCCGCACAAACGAGAGGACGAGCGATGAAGGGCGAAGGGCGCGGCCACGGTAAAGCGATCGAGCACGACGCGGCGGCGGCGCCGAAGCGGGCCGGTATCGCACCCGTCGCGAAGAGCACCGATCCGCGCGACTACCAGCATGCGCCAGGCATCGCCACCGTCATGCCGAAAGCCTTTCCCGACGGCTTCGTCGTCGCCGAGCATCGGCACCCGCGCGCGCAACTCGTTTACACCACGACGGGCATCGCCGAAGTCGTCGCCGGCCAGTCGCTGTGGATGATCCCGCCGCATCGCGCACTCTGGATTCCGCCCGACCTGCCGCACGCGATGCGCGCACACGGACCACTCGAAATGCGTACCGCCTACGTCGACCCGCGAGCGTATCGGTCGGCAACCCCGGATCAGCCGAGCCTGGTCAACGTTTCGCCGCTGCTGCGCGAGTTGATCGTGCGCGCGTCGTCGTTCCCGGTCGAGGTCAATCCCGATGGACGAGACGATCTCGTCATCCAGCTCATGCTGGCCGAGATCGAGTGGTCTCCGGAGCAGCCCTTGCCGCTGCCGTCCGGCCAGGACCGGCGTCTTGCCCGAGTCTGCGACGCGCTGCTCGAGCATCCGGCCGATCAGCGAACGCTGACGGAATGGGCCGATGAAGTCGGTGCATCGAGCCGGACACTCGCCCGGCTGTTCACTGCCGAAACCGGGTTGTCGTTCAGCCAGTGGCGGCAGCAGGCCCGGATTTCGGCCGCACGCCCGCTGCTGGCGTCGGGATGCGCGGTGATCGCCGTCGCGGCCGAACTCGGCTATGAAACCACGAGCGCCTTCTCGACCGTGTTTCGCCGGTTTGTCGGCATGACGCCCAGCGCGTACGCGAAACTGTCCGATTCCGCGTAGCAATCGTCTTTCCAGCACATGCGGCGCGTGGCGCGTGCCTTTATCGTGTCGCTCATCGAACCCACTGACCGAATGAGGCAAGCCGACATGACGCGACACGACATCGAATTCCTGTCCGAAGCCGCCACGCTGCGAGGCTGGTACTACGAGCCGGCGCAGCGCCTCGCCGATACGCCGACGTATCCGGCGATCGTGATGGCGCACGGTTTCTCCGGCGTGAAGGAGCAATATCTGGACCGCTACGCCGAAGTGTTTGCCGCCAGCGGTTTTGGCGTGCTGCTCTACGATCACCGGAATTTCGGTGCGAGCGACGGGTACCCGCGTCAGGAGATCGACCCCGTGCAACAGAAGCGCGGCTATCGCGATGCGATCAGCTATCTGCTGACCCGCCCCGAGGTCGACGCCGCACGCATCGGCATCTGGGGCACCAGCTACAGCGGCGGCCACGTGCTCGAAGTCGCGGCAATCGACCGGCGCGTCAAATGCGTGGTGGCGCAGGTGCCGACGATCAGCGGGTATCAGTCGGCGTTGCGCCGCACGCGTTCCGATCTGGTGCCGGCGCTGCTGGCTCGCTTCAATGAAGATCGCGCGCAGCGATTCGCGGGCGGCCCGCCGGCGATGTTGCCGGCAGTCAGTGCCGATCCCGCGACAGCCTGTGCGATGGCCGGCGCCGATGCGTACCGGTTCTTCACCGAGTCGGCGGCGCAGTTTGCACCGAACTGGAAAAACGAAGTGACGCTGCGCAGCGCCGAGATGTCGCGCGAGAACGAACCGGGCCAGTATGTCGATCGCATCTCGCCCACCCCGTTGCTGATGATCGTGGCCGACCAGGATCTGCTGACGCCCACCGATCTTTGCCTCAAGGCGTGGGGTAACGCGCTGGAGCCGAAGCGCTTGCTCCAGATCAAGGGCGGGCATTTCACGCCGTATATCGAGCATTTCGACGCAACCAGCCGGGCGGCGGTGGAATGGTTCACGCTGCATTTGGCCGGCACGCGTTGATCTGGCCCGTTGCTGCGTCGGCGGTGTCCACGGCTTGTATGACAGTCGCCGCCGGTTTTGACGGTGCGTGCGTTTGCCGGGCACATGAGAGCTTGATGCGCGATGGCGCCAATCTGCCGGCCGGAAGCGGTGTACGCGAACGGCAAGCCGAGCCGTCGTGACACGGGCACGCGGGCTCACGGCCTCATGGGCGATGTGTCACCACCTGAACGCACGCGACGGCGACCGAGGCTTCGTTATATGGAGTAATAGCTGTAATTTGGCCTGAAATTTTCTTTCCGGTGACTCGGGCTAGACTGGTCTCGCCTTGATACCCCCCCAAGGTTGTTGTTGTGTTCTCGGTTTGGCCCGCGCGTTCAAGTGCGGGCCAATTTTTTCGGGCGGGCGCCGCGGGCGGCCGAACGATCGCCGACCGGATGCACATTGGAGGAAACGTAGCGTGACAGTACGCCCGACAGTCCGCGGTGCCGGTTCGCTCGTGCGGATCGCCGCGTTGAGCGCGGCGGCGGCGGCCGCGATGATGTCCGCCATGCCGTCGGCATTCGCGCAAGCCAGCGAGCCCGTGGCCAGCAGCGTATTCGTGCACCGCTCGTACGACACGGGCAATAGCGCGATCAATGACAACTTCCAGTACATCGCGCATCCGCCAATACGGCCGGTTGCCGCGAGCGCGCCTCCGGTCGCGCGTGGCGCACACCGCGGCCGCCGCGGACAGACGGGCACCACGAATTCGGCCGGCGCAACGGGCAGCGGGGCGAATAGTGCGGCCATTCCTTTGCCGACCATGCCGGCGGACGGGTCATCCGGCACCCCGGTTTCGCAATAGCTATCTCTCTCTGAATCCTTCCTGGCGGTCCGGGCGACCGACGATCGGTTGCAGGGTCGTTTGAGATTGCCGGGTGTCGCCAGGCATCGCGATGACGTTGTGTAGCACGGTGTGACCGCTCGATGAGGGATGAGCGGGATGTCTCCTTGTATCTCGCTCGTTGGCCCGACTGTGTCGGGCTTTTTTTGTTCGGTTGCGAGCGGGGGTGCCGGCGACGGCTACGTGTGGCAACATCGCGGTGATTTCCGCATTCCATCCGGGTGTCGGCAGACCCATCTATCCGAGGGGGAGTCATGTTTGACCATGTCAAATTCGGCGTGAGCGACTATGCAGCCAGCAAGGCGTTTTTCCTGAACGCGCTGGAACCGCTTGGCGTAGTGGTGCAGGGGGAGGGCGAGCCTTCGTACGGCATCGAGATTTCTCCGCCGGGCCAGCCCTCGTTGTGCCTGTTCCAGACGACGGAGAAACCGGCGCATCTTCACATCGCGTTCGTGGCCGAGCATCGGCAGCAAGTCGACGCGTTCTATCGCGCGGCGCTGGAGTCAGGCGGGAAGGACAATGGCGCGCCGGGGCTGCGGCCGCACTATCACGCGAATTACTACGCGGCGTTTGTCATCGGGCCGGATGGGCACAATATCGAGGTGGTGTGTCATCGGGCGGAGGGGTGAGCGTCGGGCGACTGATCGCTGTCATTCAAACCATGAGCGAACGCATACGCCACGCACGCAACCGAGCATTCCCGGATGAGTGAAATCACCATTGATTGGCCTTTTTATCTCATCGTGCTTGGAACCGGCATGGAATACTGGCCCGTGACGCTTTGTGTCGGCGTGGTGGGATTGTATTTCGGGGCGACTCGCCTGCGCGGTGTGTGGCGAGTTGCCTGCCTCCTCATTGCGCTCTTGTTCATCGGTGATGCCGGTACCGGAATTTACTTATCCCTTGGTTAGCGTTCAGGAAAATCACGCTGACGCATGGCGTGCAAAACGTTGTCGGCGTGGGCGCGCGGTACGCGTCGGAGCGCGAGCGGTCAGGAGCAGGCGCCGGGTTTCGGTGTCTGGCGTGTCAATCAGTAGTGGAAAGGCAGCGTAAAAGAATGACGAGAAATCGCGGTAACGGGATGCGCGCCGACAGCGGTGCGGGCGTGTTCTCCTTGCGGGCACGGGCCGTACTTTTGCGGGCGGTTTTATTTTTCCCGTTGGCATACCACTGCCAGGCTCACGCCGAAGCGTCGGTACCAAAGAACATCACGCCGGCAAGCTCCGGATATAAAACGGAGATCTTCAATCTCGTCGGTCCGGACGGGGATCAATTCGATACGGCGATCGGCCGGACGGTATCGGCCGCATTCGACCGTTTCCTGAATCTGGCCGGCCAGGATTCGAAAACGATTCGAAAGCGCTTGCTGAGCGGTCCCGCGACGGAAGGGACACTGTGGCAAATCGGTGAGTCTCGCGAATGGCTTTATCACATTTGCCAGGCCCACCAGTGCAACGTGACGAATGTTGCCCTGCTTTACGATGAACAATCACATCGCGCGGCAGGACGGCTGCTGTACCGCTGCGAGACAAAGTGGCTCGGAAACCCGAGCGACGCGGAACGGGCGCTGATCGGGCGTGAATATCCCGTCAAGATCGACCCGGACGACGCAAAGTTCTTTTGCAAGAGGCCGTGATCGACGTGGTTTTTCTCGCCAACGCCGTGTTCGAGTGGGTTCCAGCGTGCGACTTCAGTCTGGCCGTTGGCGTAGCGGCCGGATGAATGGTCTATTTCTTCCACGATGGCGGGAAAAACAGCTCCGTGGTCGCCGCAAGCGAACTGGCGTCAAACATCTTCAAAAGGTGTTCGGCGCGCATGTCGTACAGCTTGATATGCACCAACTCGATCGCGCCGTTGTCGTCCTCAAGCGCGGATGCATCAACTTCCGGACTCACGAAGTGTTGTTCGCCGGCGAACCGTTCGAGTGGCTGCATCCCGAGCGTCGTCGCGAGGAAGATTCGGGTGGCCTCGGGCAGACGGGTATCGGCACTGAACTCCCAGCCATCGTCGGTTAGCCGCTTTTCATTCGGTAGCGGGAGAATGAATGCCGCTTCGTAGCGTCGCCTCAACGGAACCCCCTGAATCATGGCGAAAGACAGACGACTGAAGCATATCTCTTCCTTCTCCCGCGTTCGGCATGATCGGGCTTCGTCGACAAGATTCCGCGAACGCCGCCGCACACATTCGCGGCAGGTTTGCGCGAAGACCCGGCAGATGGCCCCGACGTCTTCCAGCCGCACACACAAACCCTTCGATTTCACTTGCACCTGACGCTACGTCAGCTTTTATGGTCGACACCGACGACTGGGAAAAAATGCGACTGAAAATCGGCGATCTGGCGAAGCAGGCGGGACTGAGCGTCCGGGCCCTGCATCACTACGATGCAATCGGGCTGCTGTCACCGTCGCAGCGCACGGACGGCGGCGCGCGCCTGTATGGGCGGGACGACCTCGTCCGGCTGCATCGGATCGAGGCGCTGAAGCGGTTCGGGTATTCGCTGTCGGACATCAAGGCCAGCCTCGATGGTCAACTCGCCGGTTCGCCGCTCCAGCTTCTGCGGCGCCAGATTGCGGAACTCGACGTGCAGGCATCGCGCGCGCAGCGCCTCAGTCGTCACCTGCGATACATCGTGGACATGATCGCCGCCGGCGACGAGACCACGGCGACCGACTGGCTGAACGCTCTGGAGTTGATGAACATGATGCAAAAACACCTTGATGACGACGAACTCGATGCGCTGCTGGCATCCGGGCCGGATACGATCGCGCCGACGGATCCATCCTGGCTCGAACTGATCGACGAAGTGCGCATTGCCAGGCAGCAGGCGCTGCCGGCCGACAGCGAGGCCGCCCATGCACTGGCGTGGCGCTGGATCCGGCTCGTGGTCCGGATGACCCGCAACGACCCGACGCTCGCGACCAAGCTGATGACGATGCAGCTCGACGAGCCGCGCGCCCCGCAAATCGTCGGCATCACGGCGGAGATGCTGGCATGGATCGACGAAGCGTTCACGCACGCGCGCTGTGCGCTGCTTGCGAAATACCTCGATCCGGCTCAGGCCGACGAAGTGCGGCGGCGCCAGTTCGCCGCGATGAAGCATCGGGCGTGGCCGGCACTGGTGGTCGAGCTGAGAGCGCACCTGGATGCGGGCGTCGACGCCGGCGCCGCACCGGTGCAGGCCGTCGTCAAGCGCTGGCAGCAGCTGTTTCTCGACAGCTTCTGCGGCGACGACGCGGCGCTGGAAGCACGCGTGCGCGATGCGATGATGCGTGAACCGGATCTGCAACTGGGCATCGGCCTCGACGATGCGTTGCTCGCCTATCTGAACCGGGCGCATATCGTCGGCCACGACACGACGCCGGTGAACGCCGGCCCCAAGCCGAGCGCATTGATGGTGGCCACGCAGCGGGCCGCGCACCAGTTGCTCGACCGGCCGCTGGTGCTCGACGATCCGGTCGCGCTGACCGTCCTCGGCACGGCCGAGGCGCAAGCGTTGCGCGACAACCTCGACAAGTTCCGCCAGCCGATGACCGTGGGCATGCGCAGCACGGTGGTCGTACGCAGCCGGCTGGCCGACGACGTCTGGGCCGATGCGATCGAACGCGGCACCCGCCAGTACGTGGTGCTCGGCGCGGGGCTCGATACCAGCGCATACCGGCGACCCGATGCGCCGGGACGCGTGTTCGAGGTCGACCTGCCGGCGACGCAGGCGTGGAAGCAGGCCCGCTTGCGCGAGGCCGGCATCGCGGTGCCGCCGTCGCTGCAGTTCGTGCCGGTCGACTTCGAGCGCGTCGGTCTCGCGGAGGGACTGGCGCGCGCCGGCTTCGATCCCGATGCGCCGGCGCTGTTCAGCTGGCTGGGCGTGACGATGTATCTCGACGAGGCCGCGGTCGTCGAGACGCTGCGCTTCATCGCCGGCTGCGCCAAAGGCAGTGCGGTTCTGCTCGAATATGTGGTCCCGCTGTCGAGCCTGTCGCCGATCGTGCGTATCGCGGTGGAGCAGATGATGGCGCGCTTCGCCGAGCGTGGCGAACCGTGGAAGAGCTTCTTCGAACCCGCCGAGCTGACCGGGCGGCTGGCTGCGCTGGGCTTCAGCCACTGCAACACCTGGACGCCGGACGAGTTGAACCAGCGTTATCTCGCGAATCGTTCCGACGGGCTGCATATCGGCGCGTCACCGGGGCGTCTGGTGCTGGCCACTGTCTGACGTGTGTTGGCCGGCGCGCGTCGCCGGCCGCACCCGTTCATTCGACAGACTCGGCCGGATCATCGACAATTCGCGCCTGACAAAACATGAGAGAAGGGGGGCAGGTGCATGCGCAGGGTTTTCAAGCGGCTCGGCGTGATCTTGAGCATTTCCATTGTTGGCATCGCAGGGGCTCAAGCCGCATCCAGCGAACTCGCATTCCCGCGTTTCGCCCAGGCGGAGGGCCGGCTGGACAACGAGGGGTTCCCGTTGTCCGGCGTGAAACTCTGCGTGCTCCCCGATCGCGCGCCGTGCTTCGAAATGCCGCCCGCGCCGCTTTACGATGGCTCGAAGGACGTGTACCAGTTCGGTCTGAAGCCGCGATCCGAACGGTTGCCGATTGCGTCGGGCGGCTCGTGGGTGTTCTTCTCGGGGATGTTCTTCGGCGGTGGCAGCGGGATGCTGGAGCGCGTGGCGATATTACGTTATGGCGCGAACGGCAAGATCGAGAACCTGATGCCGAAAGTCACCCAGACGGAGCTGGCCGACCGCGCGATGTGGAAGGTGCCGGACGTGTCGCCCTATCCGGTGTTCGTTCGAGCCGATTACCTGTGGGGCGACGGCGAGAGTCATTTCGAGGCGCACCTGTTCGTCGTCGATGCGTGGGTGTTCGATCCCGCCACCAGCCAGTACAGGAAGCGGTTTTCCTACCGGACGACCAAGCGCTATGACCGCGGCGAGGGCTCGGATCATGTGCTGACCGCCGAGCGTGCGGAAATTCTGCGGCGCCTCGCCGCCAGCCAGTAGCCTGCTACGGGGCGGCCCGGTATCCGTCGAAGCACGTGACGGCTTTCGGCGGGCCCGGCGCGCGAACCCTCATCGCTGCGCTTCGCCGTACGTCTCCCTGCACACCTTGCGCAGTGCGTCTACGAGCAGATCGCGCGCCGGCGCGCGCGAATCGGCGGCGCGGGTAAACAGCGCGATCGGCGGGAGCGTCCACACCAGCGAGTACGGCACGATCGCCACGCCGGCGAACCGCACCAGTTCTTCCGCGATATCGGCGGGCACGATCGAGACGGCCTCGTCGCTCGACGCGATCATCTCGCCGATCAGCTTCGACGAATAGCTTTCGACGATCGGAACGGGCGGCGGGATGCCGGCCGACAGGAACAGGTCGGTCACCTGTTCCCGCATCGGCGTATGCGGTGCGCCGAGAATCCAGTCGAGCGCGTGCAGCTTGTGCCAGTCGAGCGCGGTGCGAGCCAGTTTCGCGGCAAGACGCCGGCTCGCGATCATGCGCGGCTGCTGCTGGTACAGCACCTCGAAGGAGACCTGGCCCAGATCGATCGCCGACGACGCCCGCCCGATCACGATGTCGACGCTGTGGTCCCTGAGCTGCAGCAGGAGCTGATCGCTGGTGCCTTCGTGAATCGTCACGGTCACGCGCCGCTCCATGCGCGCTTGCAGCCGCTTGAGCGCCGCCGACAGCATCTGTCCGGAAATGAACGGAATCACGCCGATATGCAGGTGGGCCGCATGCCCGGCGGCGACGGCTTCCATTTCGCGGGCGAGGTGGTCGAGATCCTTGATCATCGCCTTCGCCCGCTCGAGCACGACCGCGCCGAGCGCGGTGGGCCGCATGCCGCGCGACGAGCGCTCGAACAGCGGCGTGCCGAACATGCTCTCCAGCTCGGACAACGCGTTCGTCACGGCCGGCTGGCTGCTGGCCATGTGCTCCGCGACGCGCGTCAGCGATCCGTGCTGCTGGATCTGCAACAACAGCACCAGGTGCCGCATCTTCAGGCGCGCGCCCAGCCGCCTGACCACGTCGTTTGCGTCAAAAGTCATTGACTGGTCATGTATTCATCATGAAAAAGTGATGGGCCGATATTAAAACAGAATCATCACCTTATGGCGGATCCCTAGAATCACCTTCATGGATCGCGCCGGGACTGGCCTGGCGCCCGTGCCCGGATCGGAAAAACATGAAACAGACAGAGACACAGCAGCAGGCCGCGTTCGACTATCACGAATTTCCGACCCCGGGAAAGATCTCGGTCGTCGCCAGCAAGCCGCTCGTGACCCAGCGCGATCTCGCGCTGGCCTACACGCCGGGCGTGGCGGGCGTGTGCGAAGCCATCGCCGCCGATCCGCTGCAGGCGCACCGTTTCACGAGCCGCGGCAATCTGGTGGGCGTGATCACGAACGGCACGGCCGTGCTGGGTCTGGGCAACATCGGCCCGCTCGCGTCCAAGCCGGTCATGGAAGGCAAGGCCGTGCTGTTCAAGAAGTTCGCGGGGATCGACGTGTTCGACATCGAGATCAACGAAACCGATCCGGACAAGCTGGTCGACATCATCGCCGGTCTCGAGCCGACCTTCGGCGGCATCAACCTCGAGGACATCAAGGCGCCCGAGTGCTTCACGGTCGAGCAGAAGCTGCGAGATCGCATGAAGATTCCGGTCTTCCACGACGATCAGCACGGCACCGCCATCACCGTCTCCGCCGCGTTCATCAACGGGCTGAAGGTCGTCGGGAAGTCGATTTCGGAGGTGAAGGTCGTGACGTCGGGGGCCGGCGCCGCCGCACTGGCCTGCCTGGACCTGCTGGTCGACCTCGGGCTGCCGGTTGAAAACGTCTGGGTGACCGACATCGAAGGCGTCGTCTATCGCGGCCGCACTGCGCTGATGGACCCGGCCAAGTCGCGCTTTGCGCAGGAAACCGACGCGCGCAAGCTCGCGGAAGTGATCGGCGGCGCGGACGTGTTCCTGGGCCTGTCGGTCGGCGGCATCCTGACCGCCGACATGCTGAAAGAGATGGCGCCGCGTCCGCTGATTCTTGCGCTGGCCAATCCCACGCCGGAAATCTTCCCGGAACTGGCGCATGCGACGCGCGACGACGTCGTGATCGCGACGGGCCGCTCGGACTACCCGAACCAGGTCAACAACGTCCTCTGCTTCCCGTACATCTTCCGCGGCGCGCTGGACGTGGGCGCGACGACGATCACCCGCGAAATGGAGATCGCCGCGGTTCACGCGATCGCGGGGCTGGCCGAGGAAGAGCAGAACGAAGTCGTTGCGGCCGCCTATGGTGCGTACGACGTGGCGTTCGGCGCGCAATACCTGATTCCGAAGCCGTTCGACCCGCGCCTGATCGTCCGCATCGCGCCGGCCGTGGCCAAGGCGGCGATGGAAGGCGGCGTGGCGAAGCGCCCGCTGACCGATCTCGACGCGTACGTCGAGCAACTGCAGCAATTCGTCTACCACTCCGGCGCGTTCATGAAGCCGCTGTTCGCGACGGCGCGCCAGCTGGTGCGCGACGGTGGCAAGGCGCGGATCGTCTTTACCGAAGGCGAGGACGAGCGCGTGCTCCGCGCGGTGCAGGTGATCGTCGACGAGAAGCTGGCGCGTCCGATCCTGGTCGGGCGCCCGGAAGTGCTGCTGGCGCGCATCGAGCGCTTCGGGTTGCGGATCCGGCTCGGGCAGGATGTCGAGGTGACGAACCCCGAGTATGACGAGCGGTTCCCGCAATACTGGACGACGTACTGGGAACTGCGGTGCCGGGACGGCATCTCGAAGGAAATGGCGCGGGTCGAGATGCGCCGCCGCCTGACGCTGATCGGCGCGATGATGGTGCGGCTCGGCGATGCGGACGGGATGATTTGCGGGACGGTGGGCGAGTATCACAACCACCTGCGGTTCGTCGACGAGGTGATCGGGAAGAAGCCGGGTGCGTCCACGTATGGGGCGATGAACATCCTGTTGCTCGATCAGCGGACGGTCGCGCTGGTGGATACGCACGTCAACGACAACCCCGATGCGGAGCAGATCGCGGAATTCACGATTGCCGCGGCACGCCAGATGGAATGGCTGAATCTGACGCCGAAGGCGGCGTTGCTGTCGCGCTCGAACTTCGGGTCGGGCAGTGCGGCTTCGGGCGTGAAGATGCGTCGGGCGCTGGAGATCGTCCGGGAGCAGGCGCCGGATATCGAGGCGGACGGCGAGATGCATGGCGACTGTGCGCTCGACGAGGGCTTGCGGTCGAGGCTGCTGCCGATGTCGCCGCTGAAGGGGGCGGCCAACCTGCTCGTATGCCCGAACGTAGACGCGGGGAATATTGCGTACAACCTGCTCAAGACCGAGGCGGGCAGCAATGTGGCGGTGGGGCCGTTCCTGCTGGGCGTCAATGCGCCGGTGAACATTCTGACGTCGAGCTCGACGGTGCGGCGGATCGTGAATATGGCGGCGCTGACGGTGATTGAGGCGAATCGCAACGCGGGTGCCTGAGTCGGTGCAGAAAGGGGGCGGGTTGACCGGGCGTGGTGTCGTTCGGGGAACCCGCCCCATTTGTTATCGATTCGAACACGTCGTGTCGCGCGGCGTGGGTCGAAACGGCGTTCGGGTTCGTCAATGCGATCACCGGCGGGATCGGCGTTGTTCATATCCCTATGGCGATCTTGACGAGTGCCGTTTATTACAAGATCGTGAAACGACGCCTGATTTTCCCATTTCTTGCACTTCTCCAATCGAAATGACGACGGGATAGGTGGCGCCGAGGGCGAGAAAGCACGAGCCGCTTAATTCCTGGCTGAGCGTCAATAGAGCCCCGATACGAATCTCGCGATCGATATGCGGGCAAGGCCGACTGGCACGGCATCAAAGAGGGGGAAATCCGCCGAATTTCCCGTGCGCAGTGCGCGTTATCCGGGAGTACGGCCGCAGAGCCGCCACTGTTGGCCGGGTTCAGAAAAGAGATGAGTGGTTTAAAGCGACTCACGATAATAATCGGAAATTTTTCCCTGAAAAATTGTGAAGTCTCTTTAATTTCGCGTGCGCCGGTCACATTTTCCGATTATTTGAAATAGATGAGGTGCAACGGCCACTATCGTCTTGTTCCGAAAGATATTTATAATCACCGCTCGGCAGAAACCCCACCTGAATACCAACCAAGGGCAAGCTGCATGGGCCATACCGCGCTTTATAAGACATTGCGTCTTGGCGACGCGCAATACAATCGTCTTGTCAAACTGGATACGCCGCTCGGCGTCGACTGGTTATTGCCGCTCTATGTGAAAGGAACGGCTAGACTTGGCCGCGATTACGAATTCGAGATTGATGCCGTTTCACCACGTGGCAGTCAGATCGAACTCAGCGCGCTGCTCGCCAAGCCGGTCACGCTTTGGATCCAGCAGGCAAACGGCTCATACATGCCGATCCATGGCTATGTTCACCGATTCAGCCGGCTGGGGGCGGATGGGCCGTTGACCTTTTACAAGCTGGCCTTCTCGTCCTGGCTCTATTTTCTACGCCTGCGCCGCGATATGCGTGACTGGCAGGAGCAGAACGGCGAGCAGATTCTGACCGACGTATTCGACCAGCATCCGCAGGCACGCGGCGCGTATCGTTTCGATTTGCATAAACCGCTTCCGTCGTATTCGAACCGCGTGCAATGGGAATACGACCTGAACTTCGTTCATCGCAGCCTTGAAGAGGTGGGCGCGTTCCCGTACTTCGAGCAGGCGGACAATGGTCGGTCGCACACGATGGTGCTGACGGACGACGTTTATTTTGTCCCGCAGCTGAAGCAGCCGGTTGTCGAGTTCGGCCCTACGGAAATCAGCGGCGAACTGGACGGGTTCGCGCAATGGAAGGAGCAGCTCCAGATCGATAGTGCGCAGCTGACGTCGCGCTCGTTCGACTATAAGCGCCCCGATCTTCCTCGGCAGGTGCAGGGTGTGACCGACGTGGACGGCAAGCTGCCGACCGATGGGGAGATCTACGACTATCCCGGCGCGTACATGTGGTCGGATCGTGAGCAAGGCGAGCGTCTTGCGCAGATTAGGCTCGAAGAGCGCAAGTCGCGGATGAAGCGCTTTCACGGCATCGGCGGCTTGCGTTGTGCTATGCCGGGGCGGCGCTTCGAACTGCGCGGCCATCCGGTGCACGATGCGGGCAGTCAACCGGATCGCGAATTCGTTCTGCTCGGCGTCGACTGGTTGATCTGCAATAACCTGCCCGGTCTGGACGAAGCAGAGCAATTCCCCGACGGGCTGGCTGAGGAGGTTGCGCAAGCGAAGGCGGGCGCGACGGTTCGCCATGCCGATGGCAGCGAAGGTTTCTTTCAGGTGATGGTCGAAGCGCAACCGCGCAACGTTCCGTTCCGCAGCCCGTTCGAACACAAGAAGCCCGTGATGCAGTTGCAGAATGCGATCGTGGCCGGGCCGAGCGGCGAGGAGGTTTATACCGATTCGCTGAACCGGGTGAAGGTGTGGTTCCACTGGAATCGCCGCAACGGCCAGGATGAACGCGCGTCGTGCTGGGTACGTCCGACGTTCCTTGATGCGGGCTCGAGCCGTGGCGGGATTCAGCCGCTACGCAAGGGCGACGAAGTCGTCGTGGGCTTCATGGAAGGTGACTGCGATCGGCCCGTCATCATCGCGCGGATGTACGGGGGCGCGACGCAGCCGGTGTGGCACACAAACGGTTTGCTGTCCGGTCAACGCTCGCGCGAGTACGGCGGCACCGGCTACAACCAGCTCGTGATGGACGACTCGACGCAGCAGAATCGGGTTCACCTTTACTCGAGCAGCTACCAGTCTCATTTGCACCTCGGGTACCTGATCCAGCAGACCGACAATACGCGTGGTGCGTTCCTCGGTAGCGGTTTCGACCTCAAATCGGACGCCTATGGCGCCATTCGGGCGGGGCAGGGCCTGTTCGTATCAACGCACCCGACAGCGACGAACCAGCCGTTGAACGTGACCGCTGCATCCGAGCAGTTGGCCAGTGCGGAAACCGTTGTCGATCTGACGTCACAGGCGAGTTCGGCGAACCAGGCGGAGAGCCTGCAAGAAGGGCAGGACGCGCTAAAGAAATTCACCGACGCGACGCACTATAGCGTGAGCGGTGGCGCCGGCAGTGGCGGCCGGACGGACGGGGGCGGCACGGGCAACGCGAACGGCTTTTCGACACCGATCATGCTGATGGCGAGTCCTGCGGGCTTGGGGCTGTCGACTCAGGATTCAGCGCAACTGACGGCTAATCAGCAAGTCAATATCGTCAGCGGTAAGAGCACGCACGTGGCGGCCGGCAAATCGCTGATCGTAAGTGTGATGGAGAAGATTAGCCTGTTCGCGCAGAACGCGGGGATCAAGCTGTTTGCTGCGAAGGGGAAGGTCGAGATCCAAGCGAAAAGCGATGCCATGGCACTGACCTCGCAACAGGATCTGAGCATCACGAGTGTCGACGGTCGGGTGGTGATTTCGGCTGACAAGGAGATCTGGATTGGTGCAGGCGGGTCGTACATCAAGATCACGCCGGATCTGATCGAGAACGGGACAACCGGCCAGATTCTCGAGAAGGGTGCGTCGTGGAGCAAGCAGGGTGCATCGTCGATGCGCTTGCCGGCACAGATTACGAGTGTCACGAAGGGATGCTCCTGGCAGACCGCGTCGGCGTCCGCTAATAGCGCCTCTACCGTCGTGCTGGAGTAAGTCGATGTCAGACATGCAGACACAGGGGCGTGACGGTATTGAGGCGGACGATTCCGTGGCGGAGGAGGCCAGGATTCGCGGGCAGGTTAGTGCATTGACGGCTTGGTTTAACCGGCATCCGGACATGCATTGCTTGTTGCTCGTTGACCCGAGCCAGAGGGATCCGCTGGCCGACGACGCTGGTGACAGTTCGTCATTCGCCGACCTACCCAAGACCGAAGTGGTCATCGATCACGAAGCGGTTTCGCCCACACATTACCCCTACCTTCTCGAACTGGATCTCGACACGGATTCTGGTGTTGCCGCGCTGGAAGTAAGCGTGCAGTTGGCGTTCGAGGACAGGCACCCGCAATCGATGGCCGAGGGGCTGGGGCAACGCATCGGTGGTTGGCTGGCCAGTTCTGCATCAGCGCGAGAGGTCGCGGCACATTGCTCGCGTCTCGCTCTTCAGAACGACGATCAGGGTCGTCTTTGCTTGCTGAGATTTTACGATCCTCGTTCGCAGGCGCTGCTCTGGCCTATGTTGGCACCAGTGCAGCAACACGCGTTGTTGGGGCCCATCCAAGCATGGCATACCCTCGACGCTGGAGCGGCGCCCATCATTCGCATGAACACTATGGGACGACGAGACGACTTTGCGCTAGACGCCGCGCAATGGCAGGCTATCCATTGCCATGGCATCGTCAATCGCGCACTTGCGATGCATGCATACGATCTCGACCGCCAACCGAAGCAACACGAGGTCGATGCAGCTGTGGCGGCGTCGCTGAGGGCTCGACGCTATGGCCTAACCGACGAGGCTGACGAGGTGGCTTTTGTCGGCCATGCGCTCTCGTGGCATCCGGAGTTCGACTTGCATCCGCGGGTTCTGCAGATACTCGGCACCAGGATCGATGGGGATCTTTATGTCGAACGGATCGACGAGCTCACTTCGGACGAAATTGCGGAAATTCGGAATGGCGTCTGGCATGAGCGCTTGCGTGTCTCGGATAACGCTGGCGGCCGCGCCTGAACCCTATAACGAATAACGAAACAGATCATGGCAAACACTCCTCTGACTTGTACCGCGACGTGCCCGAACTGTATGAAATCCGGTCTCGCGATCTTGCCGGCTCGGTATGCCGTTGTGCCGAAAACCATGTCGAATGCGATGCCTCCCGGCATCGTTGGTCCGGGCGTCACGGACATCTCCTTGAGCGCGCATCACTACAGTCTGAGAACGTTGCGAGAGGGCTGGCTTTATCTTTTCTACGAGAAGGGCGCCCGTGGCAGCAACTACTGGGAAGCCTACCGCGTGACCGAAGACGGGCGGCTCTGGAAACAGACGATCCCGTTACCGTCGGTGCCGAAGACGGACCCAGCGTGCGCGCAGGGCGGCGGCGCCGTGCCGATGGATGTTATCTCCATCGAGAAGCCCGAAAAGGCGACGCGAGTCTTCATCGCCTTCTCCGAATATCCGTGGATCAAAGAAGTTTTCGAGAAGTATACGACGTCCTCGAAACTGCGCGGCGAACGTATGCAGGTCATTATGCCGGCTACGTGGATCAAGACGGGAAGTGGCATGTTCGGTATGCAGAAAGGCGAGGCCGGACATGCGACCGTTGCGACACAGGCCGGGATAGACCAGATCGTCGAGTATCAGCCGGGCTTGAAGGCAGACTTGCTCGCTCCGCCAGCCAAACCGATCGTGGTAGATGATTATGGGCGTGCAACGGACGATACCATTTGGGAGCAGGAAGCCACGCGCTATCCCTTGTATATCCGTCAAACCTCGCCGTCGGGCTCGGCCAGCAAGGATCTGGTAAAGCTGATGAACGACATTGGCGAGAATGCTGGCGGCACGCCCCATAAACCGATGCTGCTGGCGTTGTGGGATGGGATAGGTATCGCGCACGAACTTGCTGGGTTCCACAACGATCCCGCTGGCACGCTGATGCGCTATACCAGCATGCAGCCGCTTCGCGTCGATGCCACGCAATCCATCGAAGCGGCCGAACGGTCGGTTCGAAGTGGAGCCGCATTGAGCGAGAGCCTCCTGCGCCAAGGGATGATGAGTGCTGCGCTTGGTGCGGGTGACGGCGGCATTATGGCACCCAGCGCACTCGAGATGATTGACAAGGCAGGACAACTCACGCCGGAAGAAAAGCGAACTGCAGGTAACAAAGCCTGGCACAAGTACCAAGCGAGCCTCAAGGGCGGGAAATGGCCGAACAACTTTAGTACCTGGTTCGATAAAGTCACCCTCAAGGTCGAACAGTTGCAGAAGCAACGTGTGCCCGACCGCGACGCCTGGCTGTCCTCCGATGCGTTCCGGCATGCGCTCAACGATTACCATTCGGATGACGCGGGCGATGGCTTGGCGTTTCACGGGGTGATTGACGAGGCGTACGCTGGATTGTCGGCGACTGATCCGGGGCTACGTATTGTTGAAAAACTCATCAACAACATGGATCCGACCGATGAGCGCAGCTATTACTGGCGGGCGTTCGCGTATAACCAGACCGATATTCGCGAAGAGATGAAGACGTACCTGGCGATGGTGCGGGCCGGCCAAAGCGAATCCATCGTGGACCGGGCCGCGTCGTGGTACGTGACGAAGCAGGCATCGCTCTATCTCGATCTTGGCTATCTGAAGGCATTCGTAAAGTTCTACGAAAAGGTCGAGGACATATTCAAGCACGAACGCGCCGGGTCGGCGACCGAGCGCCCGCTCAAGGCACTGGGGATCGAGCGATTGATGCTGTGGTCGGGGCGTGCGATGGTGAATGTCTTCGGACCGATTTCCCGTTCCGTTGGCGGGATCTTGATCAAGGGCGCGCTTTTGGTCCGTGGGGGCCTCGTACTGGATGACGCGAAACGCATCGTGGCGGAGCTGGCTGCCTGGGAAGGGCAAATGGATACCGCGGTAAGCAAAGCGATATGGGACATCAAGGCGAAGAATCCGAGTTTGGATCCGATGCAGGTCCGGGCGCAAGCTTATGTCGTGTTGGCCGAAGATGACCGTGGCGCGCTCGTGCGCAAGCTGTATGCGGAGGCGCGGCTTACTCCGAATGCCACGCGGGACAAGGCTGCGGCGTCGGTGAAGCTTTCCGGGGCGTTGTTCATCATCGAGATGATGAATTACTTCCTGCTCTGGACAAAGCCGAACAAGACATCAGATGACGAGTTAGCGATTGCGAGTGGGACATTATCGTTGGTTGGGGCGGGGCTGAACGTCTACAACAAATGGCTGAGCAGCTTTGGCAAGACTTCGGCGAGCATGACACTTGCGAACTTGAAAGTCGCCGCGAGTTGTTTGGGGGGGATTTCATCGTTTATTTCAGTCTGGATTGATGTTCACAAAGCATTTTCTGGTTCGAAATCTGGGAATATAAAACAAACTTTTTTCTATGCTTTCAAGGGATTCTTTGATCTTGGGATCGGAGTCGCGACTGTCCTGACAGCTATTAGCTCTTCTGCACCCCTGCTAATGCGATCGTCCAGTTTGTCTCCGGGAAAGGTGCGATTCCTAGGCCGGCTTGCGGCGCGCACGGCTGGTGCCCAGGCTCGGATCGAGGGCAAGGCGGCAGGTCTAGCTGGGCAAAAACTGGGGGCATTTGTCGGGGATGCGGTACTCAAGGAGGTCGGGGCTTACGCAGGGGAGACCGTTGCGGCCGGGCTTGCGGCTGAAGTAACCGCGGGAGGATGGCTCTTGTTTAGTGGACGTCTGATCCTGATCGCAACGGGCTGGGAGGTGGGCGTGATCGTGACGGTCATTACGCTGATCTACAACTACTTCACGCCGGACGATCTTGAAAACTGGCTATCCAGTTCGCCATTCGGAACCGCGCCAGACAAAGGGCTTACATTGGACAAGCAGCAGGCCGCGTTTGAGAAAGCGCTCGGTGCAACGGGATATTGAAGATGGAAAATAAGCAGACTACCGCTCCAGTGCTTCTGCGCGGAATTATCACGGAAATGACGAAGTGTCGTGCCTCCTATGAAACCATCTTCACCGAAGAGGATAAGCGGGCAATGGAGCGCACTGCGATCGTTGCAGCATTGGCAGGCTTGAATGATATTGCACTTAACCTCAGCACATCCACGGAATTCACGGATACGGTGGGTGACCTTGTGACTTTCCAGCTGAACGGCGAAGAAATTCGCGCGTGGCTTTGGCTGTCTGTTTTCGAAAATGGGGACGAGGTCGAGGTTGTTGCGGATCGAGCAGAGTCTGGGTGGATGGGGTACGCAATCAGACGATGCAGTGATGGTATTTTATCTGTTCATCCGCACTGCGAGCGCGGAAGTCGAGCGTTATTTAAATTTTTCTTGAAATTATCTTTGTCATTTTGGAGCGGTTGCGCATTAGTCATCACATTAATTTTGGCTGCGATGTCTATGCGCGATAGTGAAGGGCGGGAAACTTTAGTGCAGGGCTTGTTGCTCGCTTGGCTTTCAGTTGAAATCATGGCTATATTTATAGCCTATAGAGTCAGTCGACGATTCAAGAGGCAATTGCCGATGGCCAATAAAATATTTGCGACATTTGGCTGGAAAGATCCTCCTAACGTTAATTTGCCGAAAGCGTCTAAGAAATTGAGGCGACCTGAAGATACGTGGCAAATGGGGAAACTTATTTTTCGCTACAACGAGTCCTGATTTTTCGCAGGATAGGAAACGAAGCGCCCTCAACCGTTCACTAGACGGAGCCCACTATGAGTAAGGCGTTAGTGTGCGATGTCGATCCGACTATGACCAACGGGCGTGTCATCGCGACCGCATCGAGTAACCGTTTGTGGGCACGACGCGCCCAATCGCAGGCAACTGAGGGTGCCATCCGCGTGGGGTGCTGAACCGCATGGCGGACATCGCACGTCCGCAATCCGTTCGCATCGCCTGACGCCCTAAACTTACGAGTCACTTCGTCCTCACACTCGATTTATGCAACAACGCCGTCTGATCCTGATCGCAACGGGCTGGGAGGTGGGCGTGATCGTGACGGTCATTACGCTGATCTACAACTACTTCACGCCGGACGATCTTGAAAGCTGGCTATCCAGTTCGCCATTCGGAACCGCTCCAGACAAAGGACTTACATTGGACAAGCAGCAGGCCGAGTTTGAGAAAGCGCTCAGTGCAACGGGAAATTGAAGATGGAAAATAAGCAGACTGCCGCTCCAGTGCTTCTGCGCGGAATTATCACGGAAATGACGAAATGTCGTGCCTCCTATGAAACCATCTTCACAGAAGAGGATAAGCAGGCAATGGAGCGCACGGCAGTCGTTGCAGCATTGGCAGGATTGAATGATATTGCACTTAACCTCAGTGCATCCACGGAATTCACGGATACGGTGGGTGACCTTGTGACTCTCCAGCTGAACGGCGAAGAAATTCGCGCGTGGCTTTGGCTATCTGTTTTCGAAAATGGGGATGAGGTCGAGGTTGTTGCCGAGCGGGCGGAGGCTGGATGGATGGGGTACGCAATCAGACGATGTAGTGATGGTATTTTATCCGTTCATCCTCACTGCGAGCGCGGAAGTAGAGCGTTATTTAAATTCTTTATGAAGATCTCAATGTTATTTTGGAGCGGTTGCGCATTGGTGACGATGCTTGTTGTAACTGCAATGGTAATGTTTGGCGGAGCATTTAATCAGTGGAAAATGATGGCTGAGGTCTATCTGGTAGGCGGATTAGCGCTGGAGATGGTTGCTTTGTTTATTGCATTTAGGGTTTGGTTAAGATTTAAAAAACAATTGCCAATGGCAAATCGGATATTTGCGACATTTGGTTGGAAGCATCCGTCCAATGTTGATTTGCCGAAGGCGTCAAAAAGGCTAAGGCAACCCGAAGATACGTGGCAGATGGGGAAGCTTATTTTTCGCTATAACGAATAATGAGTTCTCGCAGGATGGGCAGTGCCCCCTCAACCGCTTACTAGACGGAGTCCACTATGAGTAAAGCATTGGTATGTGATGGCGATCTGACTACGACCGGCGGGCGAGTCATCGCGACCGCTTCGAGTATGTACGATGGCGACAGACGTATCGCTCTGGATCACGAAATGGCAACGTGCACTAAATGTCCCGGCGAGCATCCGATCCAGGGTAGCGGAACCGATATGCAAGAGGACGGCAGATCATGCGTCTTGGATGGTGACCTGGTGCTTTGTCCGTGTGGAGCGAATCACGTCAAAGCAGGCAGTGGTTCGGGATGTTCGACAGTCTGAAGAAGAAACGCGTCCCATGCTGATGCGGCATCAGCTTACCTGTTTGGTCGGGCCATGCCGCAGCCCGTCAGGCGAGCGGAATTGTGCCAGGGCGCGGTGTGCAGCGCCGAATTTCTCCACCAGTGTTAGCCGACATCACGACAAGTTGGACAAAGCTTGTTGTCTGCGCATGCCCCGTGAAGAAGTGATCCATCACGCCGATGAACGCGTTCAAACTGACGGCGGCAAACGCTTGTTCATCGACCGTCAACGTCACTTCTAGACTCCGCACGAAACTTGGCATGGGTTTTCCGGGAAGCCAGAGCTGTTTGGTCCGATGGCTCAGGTTCGTTAGTCCGTCGAGCAATTTCGCGTGTCCCGCAGAATGAGCGGTGAATTGGCGGAACAGGCGTTTCAGCTCCGCAAGCCCGGTACGGGTTAATTCAATCGAGTGCGGGGCGAACTGCGTAATGAGCCGCCAAGCCGCATCGCCCTCCTTCGACAATCGCGTGACTTCCGTAGGTGCGTCCAGCATCACGATGCGCGAAACCATCGTTCCCTGCTCGTTCACAAGATCACCATCCTCGGCGCCGGCCCGCATCGTGCGAGGGCGATTGCCATTCGAACAGGTGACGTCTGCCGTTATCTGTTCGATTCCGGTGTCGGTTGCCGGTCGGCCGTCGAGTTCGATCAGGCTGAGCGCGGTTTCCTTCTTTCCCGATGGCGGGGCCGCATCGTGTTGTGTGAGAACCCAGTAGGGGGCGCCCGGTTTGGCGGAACTGCCGTGCATGAGCGACGTGAATGGATGAATGATGTTCGCTCTGGAGCTGCCTGTCGTGGCACGGACCGACTCGACAGACCAAACTTCGACACCAGCAGCGTCCGTATTCTGGGATTGCACGGGGTACGTGTTCGTGATTGGATTCCGCTTGAGTGGCAGCGACGTAAGCCGGAACAGGTTGACGATCGGTGTGCAAAAGAGCTTCAGATTGTCTGCCGACAGATCTTTTAGTCGCTGTGCCGTCCACGAATCTGGATGAACGCCGCAAATGGCGAGATGCAAGGTAAGTTGCTGGTTGGAGCCCGCCGTATGCGCGAGCGCGGCGAGGTCGACGTCAACGAAATCGAATTTCTTGGGAAACGCAAAGTATTCGCACAGTAGCCGCAGGGCTGGCGGCCCGTCGTCTTCGTCGAGCAGTTTCTCGGTCGCATCGTAGCCGGCAGCGAGTGGCAGTGTGGCCAGCGTTGACCAGCGACGTTCAGCGTTTTCGACGAAGGCGGCTGCCGTGCGCATCGTCATCGTATCCATTGCCGCGCTGACGACTTCGTGGGGGCCGTTGACATGGATGCGCAACGGACTGGGGACGGCTTCGATGCGAAAGTCGGGGCGGGCAACCGCAAAGGTGATGGAGAGCAGGCCGGTAGTGCCGGCGGGCAGGACGACGTCGGAGGGAACGGCAGTTGCCGGGGCGTAGCGCGCAGCCGAAATTCGCACGGGAGCTAACGTTACGTCATATACGGTTCGGAAGAGACAGTCTTCTACCTTGCTTGCGAGTTCGGTGTTTCGGGCAATGAACGATGGCTCAGTGAGCTTTTCAAACATGTCTGGCCTGATGGAGGAACTGGGGCTGATCTGTAAGCAGCCCGGCCGCCATGCATACAAGCAGGCCACGGTCGAGCGAATCGACATCCCGAATCGTCTCAATCGCCAGTTCGTCGTCGATGCGTCAAACCAGGTCTGGTGTGGTGACATTACGTATGTCTGGGCCCAGGGCCGTTGGCATTACTTGGCGGCGGTGCTCGATCTGTTCACGCGACGGATCGTAGGCTGGGCGTTCTCGACACGCCCTGACGCCGATCTGGTTGTGCAAGCATTGGACATGGCCTATGAGCAGCGCGGCCGACCGCAGGGGTTGCTGTTCCACTCGGATCAGGGCGGTCAATACGCTAGCCGGAAGATCCGTCAGCGCCTGTGGCGCTATCGGATACAGCAGAGCATGAGTCGCCGTGGAAATTGCTGGGACAACTCCCCGATGGAGAGACTGTTCCGCAGTCTCAAGACCGAATGGGTGCCGTCGGTGGGTTACATGACGGCGCAGGAGGCACATCGGGACATCAGCCATTACCTGATGCACCGGTACAACTGGATGCGGCCGCATCAGTTCAATGACGGACTGGCACCGGCTGTCGCGGAAGAAAAACTTAACGCAGTGTCCGGAATGAGTTGACCACTACAGATCGCCGTCGTTCGTCAGATGGGCTGGCACGGTTGCATGCCGCTGCACAGACGCGTGGCGGGCGATGCCTGGCTGATCGCTATGACGGCGTACTTGCTCAATACACCTTTGAGTGCGCCGAAGGTCATAGATGGCAGACGGCAGGTGGCCGAGTATTGCGGGGGAGCTGGTGCCGGCAGTGCGCAAACGCGCATGTCGGTGACGTCTTGCGACATGCGGATGGACTGGCGATGCTTCAGGCTAACGCGGAGGCCAATGGCGGTGAATGTCTGGATGAGCAGTATCTAGGAACGCATCGTCGTCATCGGTTTCGTTGCAGTGAAGGCCACGAGTGGACGGTGAAGGCTGGGAATATTCTGCGAGGGAGTTGGTGTGCGCGCTGCGGCATCGAGCTTCAGCGCTTGACGATTGAAGATGCGAGGAGGGTCGCTCACGAACGAGGGGGCGGGTGCTTGTCGGACGAGTACGTCAACGCGCGCAGCCGGCTCACATGGCAATGCCATCGCGGTCATGTCTGGCAGGCTAATTTCGACAACGTCAAGAACAAGGGCAAGTGGTGCCCAGATTGCAGAAACTTGAACCAGATTGCAAACGCGAAATCGAAGGCGAGACGGCGCTATGAGCCGAATGGTTGATGGTGCGGTATCGAGTTGATGTCGAGCATGGTGTCGAATGAGCCCTGTACTGGAGCAGGTAAGATCGCAATATTTTCATTGCAAATGCTTGCTGACATTCTCACACCAGACGAGTTGGAATCGTGGTGCTCTCGTTGCGTATTTGGTACTGGGCAAGAGGCGATTCTACGGGTGAAGGATCATAGTGTCGAAAAATACAAGGACATGGCGCAACAGGAAAAGGATTTCGAAAAGGCAATGGTGGGGATGTCATGAGCTCGGAGCGTGAATATGCGGTTCAAGTACTGCGAGGGTCGATCGCCAATTTGAAGTGTCGGCGCCGCCAGCAGGACTTCGTCTTAAATGAGGCACAGCATGCCTACATGCAGGCTACTGCTGCAGGTGCTGCATTGGCTGGCATGGGTGCATCGGCCATCGGCCTGATTCAGATGTCCGCGAATTCCGAGGAGGAGGCGGATTGGGTAGAGTTCGAACTCGACGGCAAGCACGTCGAGGGATGGCTCTGGAAGATGCCGATGAGAGATGGTGAAGCAGTGGAGATTGTTGGTGAGCCGCGTGGGCGCGACCGGTATTTTGCCTATTCGATCCGGAGGCTCGGTGACGATGTGGTTGCGGTGTACCCGCATGCGACGAGGGGGAGGTCGGCCCTCTATCGTTGGCTCATGAAGGTCATGTTGATTACCGTAGTTATTTTGAATGTAGTGGGGAGTCTGCTTACATTCACCGGTACGGGGATGGATCGGGGAACTCTGGCAATTGTAATGGGTGGGGCGTGGCTTTTCTCGCTCTTGCTTTTTTGGATCCTATTTCATCGCGCTTACCTGAAGATGAGGCATTTTTCTCGATTGGCTGAAGTTATTTTTTCTTGCTATGGATGGCGCGATGTGCGTGAAATTGATCTCGTGCGTTCGTCAAAGAAGATGAAGCAAAGCAATCGAGATATCGAATATGGCGCTCATTACTTTCGCTATCGACCATAAGGTATTCGGAAATGATGAATCTCATATGCGTCGGCGATGACACCGACCACGGCGGCAAGGTGATCACTGGTTCATCGATCCTGATGTCAAATCGAGTCTGATTGTCGAGGGCGGTGAGTCTATGGCTGGTAACAGTGTTCCGATTGCTCGGCACGATCATCGAACGACCTGTCGATGCCATCTGATCCATGAGTCGGGTCTGGGATTCGGTAAAGCAGAGCGACGAATTTGAGAGGGCGTTGAAGGTAATGGGTCTTTCGGCTGACGGAACGGATCAATGACGGCAAACACGGAAAAATCCTCTCCTACCCGATTGTTGAGAGGGCATATCAAGGATCTTCGTAGCACGAGGCAGTTTCAGGAGTTCTTGTTTACCGATGCGGATCGAACGGCGATGGGCGCAACGGCTGTTGTGGCTGGGCTGGCGGGTCTGGGTGGGGTGGCCATCGGGCTAGCCGCGTCTGCGGACGATACGGCCGAAGAAGCCGCTTTGCTTGAATTTGAACTGGACGGGAAGAGCATTCGTGCGTGGGTATGGTTATCCGTGTTCAAAGAGGGTGATGAAGTCGAGATTGTCGCAGAGCCGTTTGGTGAGATATGGCGTGCATTCGGCATCAGACGTGTCAGTGACCGAATCGTAGCGCTCCATCCGCATTGCAGTCGAGGCCGATATGCCCACTATAAGGCAACGGCGCGATGGTGGTTTTTAATATATTCGTCAATGATGTTGGTTATGGTTTTTTTGGGGTTGGTTGTCATCCCATTTAAAGAGATTCATGACTGGTTTGCAGTATTTTATATGTATGCGGTCGGAGGAGGGATGGCGGCAGCTGTTTTTGGCGTGATCGCATTCAACATATCCAGGAAATTTATGGGATTTGTTCGTCTGGCTGAGGGGATTTTTTCCGGTTTCGGTTGGAAGAACGTGAAAAATATTGACCTGCCTGCGATCACGAAAAAGAGCAAGCAGCCTGGCGAGCCAGGTGCATTAGGTGTCTTGTATTTCCGTTACTAACCGTAGTTCGCTCACTCGAAGGTTGGGCCTCACTCATGATGAATCTCATCCGTGTCGGCGATGACACCGACCACGGCGGCAAGGTGATCACTGGCTCATCGACGATGCGCTTCGACGGCCGTTTTGTTGCCCGCAAGGGCGACGAGGTATCGTGTCCTCAGCATCCCGACGTCAAGCCGAATCTGATTGTAGAGGGCGATGAATCAATGACCGACAACGGTGTTCCGATTGCGCGGCACGGTCATCGGGCGACCTGCGGCTGCCATCTGATTTCGAGCCTTACCTGATCCGCGCGGATTTCGTGCGTGCCATGACGCCGGGATTGGGGCCGCGGGAAAGTCAGGTCAGCGGGATCGTGCCCGGCCTCGGTGCGCAGCGTCGAATCTCTCTGCCGTTATTGGCAGACGTCACGACGAGTTGAACGAAGCTTGTCGCGGGCGCGTACATGGCGAAAAAGTGGTCCATGACGACGATGAACGTGCTGAGGCTGGCAGCGGCGAATGCCTGTTCATCGACCGTCAACGTGACTTCCAGGCCCCGCACGAAGCTCGGCATCGGTTCTCCCGACAACCAGAGCTGCCTGACGCGATGGCTCAGGTTCGTCAGGCCATCCAGCAGGTTCGCGTGTCTCGCCGCATGATTGGAGAATTCGCGGAGCAGGCGTTTCAGCTCCACAAGGCCCGCGCGAGTCAGTTCGATCGAGTGTGGGGCGAGCAGCGCGATAAACCGCCATGCCGCATTGCCATCGCGCGGCAAACGTTCGACCTCCGTCGGAGCGCTCAACATCACGATGCGTGACACCAGCGCGCCCTGCTCATTGACCAGATCGCCATCGTCGGCGCCGAATCGCATCGTGCGAGGGAGGTCGCCATTCGAGCAGGTGACATCTACCACGACCTGCTCAATCCCGGTGTCGGCAGCGGAGCGTCCGTCAAGTCCAACCAGATCGAGTGCGGCTTCCTTCCTGTCCGATGGCGCGGCCACATTGCGTTGTTTGGGCACCCAGTAGGGACCGGCCGGCCTGGTAGAGCTGCCGTGCATGAGCGACGTGAACGGATGAATGACGTTCGCCCGGGATGCGTTTGTCGTGGCGCGGACGGCGTCGACCGAGCAGATTTCGACGTCGGTGGCATCGGTATTCTGGGACCGGACGGGGTACGTGCCACTGATCGGGTCTCGCTTGAGCGGCAGTGACGTGAGTTGGAACAGGTTGACGATTGGCGTGCAAAAGAGCCTGAGATGGTCGGCCGACAGATTCTTCAACCTCTGGGCAGCGGGCGAATCCGGGTGAATACTGGAAATGGCGAGGTGGAGTGTCAGACGTTGCGCGGAGCCTGCCGCACGCGCGAGCGACGCGAGATCGACGTCGACAAAATCGAATTTCTTCGGATACGCAAAGTATTCGCTCAGCAACGTCAACGCTGCCGGGCCGTCATCTTCGTCAATCAGCCGCTCGGAATCACCGTAGCCGACTGCGGCAAGGGGCGGCGCGTTCAGTGCTTCCCAGCGATGTTCAGTGTCCTCGACGAAGGCTGCGGCCGTGTATATCGTCATCGCATCCATGGTGGCGCCGACGATTTCGCTGGCGCCACTGATGTGGATGCGCAACGGGTGGGGCATGGCGTCGATGCGGAAGTCCGGCCGGGCAACGGCGAAGGTGATTGAGAGCAGGCCGGCCGTGTTCGGGGGCAGCGCCACGTTAGACGGGGCGGCCGACGCCGACGTGTAGCGCGCATCCGAAATACGTACGGGTGCCAGCGTGACGTCATATACGGTTCGGAAACGGCAGTCTTCGGTCTTGCTGACCAGCTCGGTTGCGCGGGGAACGATGGACGGCTCGGTGATCTTGTCGAACATGTCCGAGACATCGAACTGAGCGACCGCACATGCCGGAAACGCGCGTAGATACCGGGGGTAAAGCATGCCGAGGAGGGCTTCGGCAAACTCCGGATAACTGTCATCGAGCCGGCTGTCTATATCCGCCGCGAGGAGCGCGAACGACTGCAGCATTCGCTCGAGATGGGGATCTTCGGAACGGTCGCCGCTAATCCCGAGCCGAATGGCAATCTTGGGATAGCGCGATGCGAAGGCGGCAACCGATCGGCGTAGTAGTGCAAGTTCTCGTTCGTAATGCGGAAGCAGGTAATCCATCGCGTAAAGTGAGGAACCGGCACGACGACAAAACTGTCTGTTCGCCGTCTGGCGGTTGCGCTGAATGGTGTCAGGCATACTAAGGTCGGCTGTCGCTATGATAACCGCTTAATCGGCGATGCTCTTTGAAGTGTTCTCGACCCACTGGCAGGCCAGCGATGCCGCGATTGAGTGAAGTTCCCGAGCCGTCCACCGACCAAGCCTGATTTCAATAAGACTCTCCGCAGCGAACGGCTGCCTGCACCGATGCGTCAGATACCTTTTCTTGCTTTTGCGCTCTCGGCCCTCGTGCCCGGTCTACTGTGGTCGTATTTCACCGGCGATCACGGGTCACTGAAATATTCCATTCCAATCGCCTATTTCGGCACGGCAGTGTTCGCCATTCCACAATATCTGCTGGTAGTGAAATACTGGCGCGTTTCCGTGATCGCATCGTGTCTGTGTGGCGGTATGACGGGATTGTTGACGTGGATTGCCACCTTTTTGATTTACACGTCGATCTGGGATGACGATCTTTTCAAAGCCGGTTTGTCGGCCGCCTTGGGGTTTCTGGCGTTCGTATGCCTGGGTGCGGTGGCGGGATTCGTGTTCTGGCTCATGCATCGTTGGCAACGATCCAACGGCTGATCCGTGCGCGCGAAGCCATGTCACGTGCCTACGTCGTGGCGGCTTCCGTTACCGGTCGCCTGGCGAGCGTCCGTGTCGCGTGCGGCGCCTGCCGCGGGGGCGCACTTGTCGGTCGAGGTGGGCGGCCACCCGCTTCGAGCGTTGGCAATCGTTTGCCCCCGGCCACCCGGACCTCGGCTTTACCCTGACGCGCATACGTCGAACGCCCGCCGGCTCCCCGCGCCAGCCTTCCGCACCGATGCTGCAGTGCAATTGATCAGTATCTCGTAACAATAGCCCGGTCGCGACGCCCCGAAGTGCTCATTTTCGATACCAATCCTAACGATGTTTTGGGGGCTCGCTAGTTCGGATATCATCCGATAATTAGCTTTTATTTTCGTCTAAAATCGCGCTTCTTCTTACTTTAGGATGGAAGGCGTTTTGAAAAAACTGACGAAAAATCTCTCGCGCACGGCCATCGCCGCATGCGTTGCTTATGCCGGGCTCATGCCCTTATCCCGGCCCGCCGAGGCCCAGGTCGAACCGCTGAAGAATCCCGTCTACGGTGTGACCCTCGACGACCTGACCAAGCTGGACGCCATCGTCGCGTCGCTGCAGAACTTGCCGTACAAGCCCACCGTGCGTGTCGTGTTCGATCCGGGTACGTCTGCGGCCGACTACTACGCACCGCTGCTGCGCCTGCACGCAGTCGCGTACGTGATGGGCGAAGTCTACGATTCTTACTATTTCCCGACAGATCTCGCCACGTACAAGGCACGGACGCAGGAACTGGTGTCGCAGTTGAAGAACACCGTCGACGTCTGGGAGATCGCGAACGAAATCAACGGCGAATGGCTGCGTACTGACCCGAGCGGCACGAACTCCGTGGTCAACTCGGAAGAGCAGCAGATCGGTCAGATGGTTGCCGCGGCCAACCAGATCGTCAAATCGAACGGCGGCAAGACGGCCATCACGCTGTACTACAACGACGACAGCAAGGGCAACAACTGCTGGGAGAAGCCGCTGGATTACTGGAAGACGTGGCCGACCACCTTCCTGTCCTCGACGGTCCGCCAGCAGGCCGACTACGCACTGTTCAGCTACTACCCGTACCAGGATTGCCCGGGGCTGAATCCGACGTGGAAGAACGACTTCGCAGCGCTGGAAAGCATCTTCCCGAACGCGAAGGTCGGCTTCGGCGAAATCGGCACCTCGGACACCGCCGCGCCGGCATCGGTGCAGCAGAACCTGATCAAGACGTACTACCCGATGGTCAACAGCATGACCGATCCGCGTTTCATCGGCGGATTCTTCTGGTGGAACTACGTCGAGCAAATGCTCCCGTATTCGACGAGCTCGTACTTCCAGCTGTTGCGTCAAACGATCCTTCCGCTCAAGTCGCCCAACTAAGCGAAAAGCGCTGTTCAAGATCAAGCGTCAGCGTCGATGGCTAGAACCACAATGTCGCGCGTACCACGAGACCACGTGCGCGTGCCGCTGACGTCAACCCGAACCGGTATTGCACCGTGACATCCAGGTAGCTTGCCGGCGCGCTATACCGGCCTTCGCGAAACCAGTACCGCAACTGGATGCCGGGCCCGGCGCCGATCGCCGTCTTGTCCGGTTGTCGATTGTCGTGATCGCCGGCCACCGCGGCGTGCGGGTAGATGGTCAGCCGATCGCTGATCATCGGCAAGCGCCAGGTGTGCCCGTAACGCAACTCCGAATAAATGATGTACCGACCCGCGCTGATGAAGTACGCGCCCTCCACATACGCCTGCCAGCTGCGCCAGCTCGGTTCGGTCACCCTCAGGTCGGTGCCGGCTTCCGACGAATAACCCAGGCGCATCAGCCAGTCGGTCGTCGACAGGGCGCCGACGTGGAACAGCCGCTCGGCGGTCAGCACGACGTTCTGGTCGGGCAGCGGCTTGTAGCGTGCGCCCACCGAACCCTGTACGGTCGGCATGCCGGTCACGTTGCCCGTCCCGTCGTAGGCCGTACCGTATCCGCGCACGAAGAACTGGAAGATGCGGCCGTTCTGATAGCCGATCTTCGGCGGCTGCCAATACACTTCGATACCCGGCTGCAACACGCTGATGGTGCCTTGCGGGCCGAATGCGGCCGACTGGTACGGCGCGCTCAGCACGAACCCCCAGCTGCGCTGAAGCTGTTCGACTTCCCGCCGATAGCCGAACTTGTGCTGCGCGTCGAACGTGTGTTCGTTTTCGTCGGCGTCGAGGCTGTGCTCGAACAGATCGATGGACTCCTGGTTCAGCCCGATCCGCTTGGCGGCGTAGCCCGCGTCCGCGTAGTTCATCGCGTTGCCGGCGCCGCCGGAAAATCCCTCCTGGAATGCATCGAGCGCCTCGCGATCCTTGTGGTCGCGCAGCAGGTCATAGGCTTCCTGCAGCTTCTGCTGCGCGGTATTGTCCACCGGCGCCTGAGCGGCCTGATCGTCTTGCCGCGCCTGCGCCGCGATCGACGCGGCCATGTTGCGCTCGCCATCGGACGTCGCATCGCTGGCGGCCAGGTCCGCCATGCGGATCGCGGTGTCGCGGTCGCCTGCCTGCAGGCTCAACTGTGCGATACGCAACTGGACCACGGCCGATTTCTCATCGGCCAGCGGCGTCAGTGCAATGCCGGCTTCATGCGGACGCTTCGCCGCGAGCGCGCTGTCCGCCCAGGCGAGGCGCAGGTTGCGCTGCTGTTCCTTGCTCCATTTCCCGGTCGCGACGGCCGCGGCGAAATCGCTGCAGGCAACGTCGTAGCGCATCTGCCGCTGCGCCAGGTAGCCATGCTGTGCGCGTACCGCCGCACTCTTCGGAAAACGAACGATCAGCGATTCGGTCATCGCGTCCGCTTGGTCGACTTTTCCTTCCCTTCTGTAGACATCGACGAGCAGCAGCCCGAGCTGTTCGCTTCCAGGTTGAATCTTGATGGCACGCGACGCATACCCTTCCGCGAGGGGCAGGTCGCCGGCATTGATCGCCTTGTAGGCGCTGTCGGCGAGCCGGTAGGCTTTGGGCGTCAGGTGCGGGGCGGCGGATGCCGGCGCCTGCCAGGCCAGCGACACGGCGATCGCCAGTGCGCTCAACCGTGCGCAGCGCTTGAGGCTGGCCGCGAGCGGGAGTCTCGAATGCTTCATGCCTGTTCTCCCGACGGTTTTTTCGCGGGAGCGTCCTGCTGCGCCGACGGATCGCCGTCGCGTGCGCGTACGAGTTCGACGAAGCGCGAGTGCCGGGCGAGTTCGGCGGTAATCTCCAGATCGCAGGCAATGAAATAGGCCACCTTCGCCCGGGCGCCGCGCCGCACGACATCCTGTTCGTCCGGCGTGAGCGGTCGCCCGACCGCGATGTTCAACGTGCCGTCGTCCGCCGTTGAAAACGGGACGGCGCGATACGCGTACTGCAGCTCGAATGCCAGCGAATCCGCGAAGTGGCCCACCGCGACGTTGCTCAGGCACACCCGAGGCAGTTCGGCTTGCTCGGCGATTGCATCCGCCAGCGATTCGGTCGAGAGCGCGCTACCTTCGATCAACAACTCGCCCAGCCGCTTGCCGCAGATCAGCTGCTTCTCCAGGCTCGCCTGCAATTGTTCCAGCGTGACCACTCCCCAACCGACGAGAATCTCGCCGATCTTGAGGCGCGCTTTGCCGAGTTCCTTGTTCGACAGGTAGGTATGACTGGTCTTGTCCCACGCGATGGGCTTGCCGCTCGCGAGATGGCCGAGATAGATGCGCCACGCGCGGCAGACCGCGTAGAAATTGATCAGGTTGTTGACGAACATCCGCGGAATCGACAGCAGCCCCTGGACCGGGCCGTTCAGCTTGCTGACGAAGTGATAGCGTTGTCCCGCACGCGCAAACAGCATGGCGGTGTTCACCCACAGCAGCGGCGCGACCCAGGGGCTCGCCGCGAGCGCGGTGGCGCCGACAGGGATGGCATGGCCGGCTTTCTGAAGGGCGGCCAGCAACAGGAAGTTGAGCAGCACGCCATAGGCAATCACCGAAAACAGTGACGTCACGATGCCTTTGCGATCGTGGAAGAACATGTAGCGGGTGAGCAGGTTGCCTTTCCAGCCGAGTTGCTCCCAGCCCTGAAAGGCGATGCCGAGAATCCAGCGCGCGCGCTGACGGTAGGCGGTGCGAAATGTCTTGGGAAAATACTCGCGCGTGGCCAGCAGGTTTCGATTGACGACGCTGCTGCTGCCACTGGCACGCTCGGCCCCGGTGTCGCGCGCGATATCCGAAAGCGGAAAGCGGGCGAAGGTTTCCTTCATGCCGAGGTCCCTCAGCCGAAAGCTGAAGTCGTAGTCCTCGGTCAGCGAACTGGTGTTGAACGGGCAACCGTTGCGTTCTTTCATCGCCGCTTCGATCGAGCGCCTGCTGTAGCACGACGCCACGCCCGCGCCCGGGACGATGCCGGTCAGGCGGGCCCGCACCGGCACGTCCTTCTGGTGCGTTTCGCTGAAGTCGTCCAGGTAGCAGCCGGCGACGAACTCGTTCCACTTGCGCGGCAAGGACAGCACGGGAAGCTGGACCAGGTCGCTCTCCGCTACCGCGTGATTGAGGTACTTGAGTTCGACCGGATGAATGACATCCTCGCAGTCGTGCATGACGACGCCCGCGAACTGGATGTGATGAACCGCTTCGTAGCGCAGGATGGCTTCGACGATCCAGTTCAGGCAATCCGCCTTGCAGGTCGGCCCGTCGTTCATGACCGTCGCGCGCGTGACCCTGCCGGGATACCGGCGGACCATCCGCTCGACCTCGGCCGTGGTTTCGGCATCGTTGTGATAGGTGCCGACGAAGATCACGTAGCGCTCGTATTCGAGGGTCGCCAACGTGTTTTCGATCATCTTGGCGATCACGTCATATTCTTTCCAGGCCGGCACCATCAGCGCCAGATGGCGCTCTTCCAGCGCGCGCAGCATGCCGATATCGATCGTTTGCGATTTTTCACGGCGCAGGATCCGACCGATTTCAAAGGACCAGTAACAGGCGTCCAGCGTGAGGTCATCCAGTGTGCTCACCAGGATGACGATTGCGGTCACAATGGTGACAAGGTTAAGTGCATATAAATACGCACTCCAAATCATGTTATCCATCATTCTTTCCGCGCTGTTATCTTGTATTGGATTATTTCCCCTCGTACCGGCGCAAGACGAAACGTTCCCCGTCTTCGCCGCCCCCGTCACGTCCACTCCGTGGTGTGCGCCACGCGAATGCCTGCCGCTCGAAAAGGCGCTGCGCCGGGCGCGACCCTCCTCGATGCAACGTGTTCAGTGGATGACTTTTCGACAACCCGGTCCCTGCTTGCCTGCTTCCGTCCCAGCGTGCTTCAACACGCTTGCCGCCACGCTCCACCCGGCGCACGCGCAGTGCTCCCCGCGCACCGACTTCGCAACCCACTGCTCATGAAGCAAGTCGTGCGCCATCGCTGCGTGACCCTTGAGCCTGAGGGCGTCACGGGGCGTCGCACAGGATCGGCCCATCGAATCCGAGCCAAATGTTTCAGTGCTGAAACACGCGGTAGATCGACCGGATGACACATCGTTTTCAGACCCTCTGCCGGGCGCAGGCGGCCACCCTCGGGAAGTCGTCGCGCGATTCCAGCAGCGACCGGCCGGATGGATCGGCGTCGAACCGGAAATCAGGCTCCTCGGTCGTCATTGCGCATGCATGTCGTCCGCGGCCATGACCGTGTTGCATCTTTGCGAAGCGCCGCGATCAACTGGTTTTCCCTGAATCGTACGAACAGGCCTGGCGCGTTTGTCCGATTAAATTCGTGACACCGCCGCGTTGCACGCCTGAAACGTTTATCGAAGCAATTTTTGAGCTGCGTTGATGCGTCAATTTAGGCGCCTTGGCGCTATGCCCATTTGCGACGGATGGTACGGTTCTAGCTTGAAAGTAAAACCATCTCCTGCCGGATTTATTCGTCTGGTTTCAATCGCGCAGCAGAAATTCACGACATAACGCCCCGAATCCGGATGGCGCTTCGCCGTGCTCGTTTCGTTAACGAGATGAACTTATTTTGCATATCAAAGGATGAAAATCATGCCTTCGCATCGCAAGCAATCTTTTCGGAACGGGTTGAGCACTGCCGGATCGCTCGTCGCCATCATCGCCACGCTTGTCTTCGCTGTCGGCGTGCAGGATGCGAGTGCGCAGCAGAACGGCAATTCTTCTGTCCAGAAGAAGGTGAAACCGCCTCCGCTGCCGAACGGCTCGGCTCAGGTCAAAGTGAAAGCAGGCATGTCCGACGAGGATTGGGACAAGGCGTACAAGGAAACGGGCCGCCCGAAGTTCGACAGGAAGTCCGTCAAGAAATCCAATGGCAATGTGGAACGTGACTAGGGAGAAACGGCCATGAAAAAGATCTTGCTCGTCATCGCCCTGCTTGCCGGACTCGCGCAAATGACATTGCCGGGCACCGCGCATGCGCAGGCCACCACCGCCCATACGCTCGTGCTGTACGACAATCCGGCCAACGATCCGTATTCGAAGCTGGGCCTGATGTACAGCATCATGTTGAGGAACCTGCTGGGTCACTTCAATACGACGGTCGACCTGGTGCCGATCCAGAACTACACGTCCGGCATGATCGGAAGCCACGACGCGACGTTCTATATCGGCGACTACTACAACAACCCGATTCCGACGGCGTTCATGAGCGACGTGATGACCGCCCAGAAGACCGTGGTCTGGTTCAAGTACAACCTGTGGGAACTGGCATGGAACACGGCCTACACGTTCAACCAGACCTACGGGTTCAGCTTCTCGGGCCTCGCGGGGATGAACGCGACGCCGTCGGCGAGCAATCCGAATCCCGGCTTCTACGACACGGTCACGTACAAGAACCTGTCGATGGTCAAGTACTACGCCTATGACGCGTCGACCGGCGTCATCAATGCGGATCCGGATGTCGGCCTGACCCAGATCGTCGATGCCACCAAGGCACAGGCGCTCGTCACCATCAAGAACAGCCAGAGCGGTGCAACCACGCCGTACGTCATGCGCTCGGGCAACCTCTGGTACTTCGCGGACATGCCGTTTTCCTACATCGGCCCGACGGATCGCTACCTGGTGATTTGCGACATCCTGCACGACATTCTGAAGACCAATGCACCGGTGAATCATCGTGCGCTCGTCCGCCTGGAGGATCTCGACGCGTACACGACGACGAGTTCGATGCAGAAGCTGACGAATTACCTGTACTCGAAGAAGATCCCGTTCACGATGGCCACCATCCCGTTGTATACGGACCCGAACGGCTATTACAACGGCGGCGTGCCGGAGACGATCCATCTGGCACAGGCAACCGGCCTCAAGAGTGCGCTGAACTATGCGGTCGCGCATGGCGGCTCAATCGTGATGCACGGTTATACGCACCAGTACGATTCGACGCCGAACCTGCAGAACGCCGTGAGCGGCAGCGATTACGAGTTCTGGTTCGCCGTGCAGAACCGGCCTGTTGATGAGGACTCCGTGCAATGGGCGGAAGGCCGGATGACCGACGGCCTGCTCGAGTTCACGACCAACGGCTACAAGGTCGTCGGCTGGGCCGCGCCGCAGTACCAGATGTCGCCGGCCGCGTCGTCGGCGACGGCCCTCACGTTCCCGACCACGTTCCAGCGGGCCGTGTATTACACCGCGACCAATCCGCAACTCGGAACGGGGGCGGCCAACCAGGACTTTTCTGCCGGGCAGTTTTTCCCGTACATCATCAACTCCGATTACTACGGGCAGCGGATCATTCCGGAGAACCTGGGCAGCGTGCAATACAACATCTGCAATATCGACCCGTTCTCGTGCATCACGTACACGTGGCAGCAAATCGTGACCAATGCCCAGTATGGTCTGGCGGTGCGGGACGGTTTCGCATCGTTCTTCTTCCATCCGTACTGGCTTGAACCCGATCTCGGATTGCCGGCATATCAGGACTTCCAGAGTCTCGTCACCGGCATCACGAATCTTGGCTACACGTGGGTGGACGGCACGACGGCCAAGTGACGGCGCCGTAGCGGCAACTCCGTGCGACCCGCGTCAACAACGCGGGTCGCACGTTTGCATTTGATCGGCTACGATGACGCGCAGGCATGCTTCCCGGGGAGCCAGCGATGACCACGTACGCGATTCCAGCCTTGCGCAGGATTCGTCTGTGCATGGGCCGGTTTCGGCTCGCAGCAGGACCGGGCCTGCTCGCCGCCGCGCCGCGTTCGCCCCGGGCGGCGACGCTTGCGGCCATCGGCGCATCGCTCGTCGTGGCCGCCTGCAGCTGGACCGCGCACGACGTGCACGCGGACGGCATCGTCTGGCAGGTGGACAACTCGACGACGAACCCGGTCGGCAACTGGCAGATGCTCGGCATCAGCGATCTGCTGATTCAATGGACCGTCGTCGACGATGCCGCGTACATCGCCAACACCCGCATCCCGCCTGCTGCGCACCTTCCCGACTGGGAACGTATCGGTCGTGAGCCGTGGGCCCGAAACGTCATCCTGGGCCTGGCCGGCTACCAGGATGAAAAGCGCGCGCGCACCCATCTGTCGACGCTCGCCGACCAGTCCCTGGAAGTGGCGCACGCATCCGTCCCGCTGCATGTCACCGGCTACTACTTCCCGGTCGAAATCGATCCGACCTGGCAGGATGCCCCCAAGCTCGCCGCGGTCCTGCAACGGTTGCCGCGTCCGCTCTGGGTGAGCGTGTACGACCAGACCAATATCGGCGGAAAGGCGCTCGCGGACTGGCTCGCAACGTGGTTGCCAGCGGACGTCGGCGTGTTCTTCCAGGATGGTTGCGGCGTCTATGCCCGCGAGCCGTATGTCGCACGCAGCTACCTCGACGAACTGGTTGCAAAACTGGGCAAACGCCGCGTGCGGGTCATCGCCGAGGCGTTCCGGCCCGCCGAGCGCGGCGGGTTCCGTTCGGCCAGCGCCGACGAGTTGAGCAGGCAACTGCTCGCGTATCGCGGCTATTCGGTCTATCTGTTCGATGGTCCGCACTACGTGTCGGACGACCTCACGCGCGCGCTCTCGACGTGGAAGCCCGGGCCGCCGCCGGTCGCGCCTGCGGGGCCGGCGCACTGATTCGGCGCGATCCCGGCAAGCGGGGCGGGCGGGGCGAACGCTTCGCGAAACAATCGGACGGATTGGCTTTCCGCCGGCAACGCGTGCCCGGAATCCGGTGTCGAGACGCCGGGAACCAGCGCGTTTCGCTTCCCCCGTCCAAGGCCCATTTGATGATCAAACCGCAAGACCTAGTGCATAGATATCGTTTGCCGCGGCCTTAATGACTATCGACAATCGTGGCTCGATTTCACCGCCGTGGCGCCAGCAGCGCCGCGGTGGCCGGCATCGGGCGGCTATCCCGGCCGTCCGCGCCATCCAGCTCACGACGACATGTACGCGTTCACTCCCTCATTCCAGAATCCCGCCGGCTCGCCGATCCGCGAACTGTTCAAGTACCTGTCCGAACCGGGCATGATTTCCTTCGCGGGCGGCTATCCGGCCAGCGACCTGTTCGACGTCGACGGCCTGAACGCGGCCGCCGAGCGCGCGTACGCGCAGCCCGTGCGTTGCCTGCAATATGGCCCGACCGACGGCCTCGCCGACCTGAAGCAGCAACTGATCGCGCTGATGGCGCGCCGCGGGGTGGCGTGCACGCCGGCCGAACTGCTCGTCACGACCGGTTCGCAGCAGGGCCTCGACCTGCTGCTGCGCGTGATGGTGTCGCCCGGCGACGTCGTGCTGACCGAGCAGCCGGCCTATCCGGCGACGCTGCAGGCGATGCGTCTGCAGCAGGCGCGCATCGTGACGATTCCGGTCGACGGCGACGGTCTCGACGTCGACGGTCTCGGCGAGCAGCTTGCGTCCGGCGCGATCGCGCAGCCGAAGCTGCTCTACACGGTGCCGACCTTCGCGAACCCGACGGGTGCGACGCTTACGCGCGAGCGCCGGCTGAAGCTGCTGCGTCTCGCGGTGCAATACCGTTTCCTGATCGTCGAGGACGATCCGTACGGCGACCTGCGTTTCGCGGGCGAGGCCGTGCCGTCGATGCTGGCGCTCGCCGATGAAGTGGACGGCGCACGCGACTGGCTCGTGCATTTCGCGAGCCTGTCGAAGATCGTCGCGCCGGGGCTGCGCGTGGGCTGGACGATCGCGCCGGCCGAGATCGCGCGGCGCTGCGTGATCGCGAAGCAGACGGTCGATCTGTGCAGCACGCCGTGGACGCAGGCGGCCGCCGCCGAATATCTGGCCGACGGCGCGCTCGAACGCCATCTGCCGCGCATCACGGCCGCCTATCAGCGCAAATGCGACGCGATGTGCGACGCGCTGCGCGACGGCCTCGGCGATGCGATCGAATTCCATCGTCCCGAAGGCGGGATGTTCGTGTGGGCGCGGATCGGCGCGGTGTCGTCGGACGTGCTGCTGCAACAGGCGATCGCGAACAAGATCGTGTTCGTGCCGGGCAAGGCATTCTTCGCGGACAACGTCGACGCGGCCTCGCTGCGCCTGTCGTTTGCCGCACCGGACGTCGACGCGATCCGGGAAGGCGTTGCGCGCCTCGTGCGCGCGTATGGTGCGGCGCTGGCCGCTTGAGGAGACATCCACATGAAACTCACCGTCAACGACACCGTATCGATGGGCGCAGCACCGGGCGCGGGCGATCACCGGCCGGTTGCGCACCGTTCGTCGCAGATCAGCGCGGGGCCGCAGTATGTGGCCGACGTGCTCGGCCGCTTCGGCGCGGAGCCGGCAGCCGACCTCGGCGAAGCGGCATCGGTCGTGCTCGGCTACAACTGAGTCGCACGGCGACGGCCGGCGCGCCATGCGCGTGCCGTCGCCGCCGCAAACGGTTAAGCTTGCGCGATCGCCACCCGCACGATCGCCGCTTCGTCATGCCCGACTCAACGTCCGAATCGCTCGCGCAAACCTACGAGCGCCTGTGGTCCTGCCTCGAATCCGGCGTGAGCGCGCAGCGCTCGCCGTTCACGATGCTGCAGGCCGCGACGCTCGGCATCGACGGCGCGCCGAAGGTACGCACGATCGTCTTGCGCCAGGTGAGCCGCGCCGATCGCGTGCTGTCGTTTCATACCGATGCGCGTTCGGAGAAGGTCGCGGAGCTGCGCCGCGATCCGCGCATCGCGCTCGTCGCCAACGATCTCGATGCGCTCGTGCAGATTCGCGTGGAGGGGGGTGCATCGATCTGCGACGACGACGCGCAACGGCGCGCGATCTGGCAATCGAGCCGCCCGCATACGCTGCTGCTGTATCGCGCGCCCTTGCCGCCAGGTACGCCGGTCGAGTCGCCGGAGGCGGCGCATGTCCCGGCGAGCCAACGCGCCGAGCCATCCGGCGACGGCTATGAAAACTTCTGCCTGCTTCACGTGACCGCAACGCGCATCGACTGGCTCGAACTCGCGCGCAGCGGTCATCGCCGCGCGATATTCGATCTGCACGCAGGCGGCTACGACGGCCGCTGGATCGCGCCCTGACCCTGCCGTTCGTCGGACACCGCCTGCGCGATCATCCACTCGCGCATCACGGCGATCGCATCGTCGTCCCGTCGCTCGGCCGGATACACGAGATAGAACCCCACCGACAGCGGAAACGCGAAATCGAACGGCTTGCACAGCCTGCCCGCGGCAATGTCGCGCTCGACGAGCGGATCGGTCGCGAGCGCGATGCCCTGGCCGGCGACGGCCGCATCGATCGCGAGCGACGTCTGGTTGAAGCGCAGCCCCTTGTGCGGATCGATATCGACGGGTTCCGGCATCGCGGCGAGGAACGCGGGCCACAGGTCGTGCGCGTCGTGCAGCAGCACCTGGCCCGCGAGCGCGCTCGACGACGCGGGCGCGGCCAGCAGCGCGGGGCTGCATACCGCGCACACGTCGAGCGGGAACAGCGCATGCGTGGCGAGATGCTTGCCGAACGGCGGCTTGCCGTAGCGGATCGCGAGATCGACGCCGTCGTGGCGGAACGTCGCGAGCTGCGGGTCGGCGATCACGCGCACGTCGTAGTCGGGATGCGCGTCGGTGAATCGTGCGAGCCGGGGGATCAGCCATTTCGACGCGAACGACGGCGTCGTGCTGATCGTCAGCGCGGCGCGCCGCTTCACGAGCTTGTCGGTGGCGTCGGCGATCGCGTGCAGCGCGCGCTGCACGTCGGAGAAATACGCGGCGCCGTCGTGCGTCAGCGCGAGGCCGCGCGGCAGGCGTTCGAACAGCTTCAGGCCGAGCACGTCCTCGAGGTGGCGCACCTGCTGTGCGACGGCGCCCTGCGTGACGCCGATCTCGTCGGCCGCGGCGCGGAAATTGAGGTGCCGCGCGGACACTTCGAACGCGCGAAGCGCATTCAGCGGCGGCAGGCGGGAGGGGCGAGGCGGCATCGTCAGGCTGTAGAAAAACTATCGGCTGGAGGCAGAAATACTGGTTCGACAGTCGGTATCGATGCGCCTACATTACCACCATGGCGCGCCGAACGGCGGCTGCGCGGTGGCAGGATTCGAACGAGGAGCAGATCGTGACTGTAGAAAAAGTGGCGTTGATCACGGCGGCAGGCAAGGGCATGGGCGCGGCGATCGCGCGCGAACTGGCGGCGACGGGCTATCGCGTCGCGCTGATGTCGCCGTCGGGCAGCGCGGTGGCGCTCGGCGAGGAGCTGGGCGGGTTCGGCATCCAGGGCTCGGTGACGGAAGAAGCCGATATCGACCGGCTCGTGCAGGAAACGGTTGCGCGCTACGGCCGCATCGATGCGGTCGTGAACAACACCGGGCATCCGCCGAAGGGCGAGCTGCTGGCGATCACCGACGACAACTGGCACGCGGGGCTCGACCTGATCCTGCTGAACGTGGTGCGCGTGATGCGCCGCGTGACGCCGATCTTCCAGAAGCAGGGCGGCGGTGCGGTGGTCAACATCTCGAGCTTCGCGGCCGACGCACCCGAGCAGCCGATGCCCGTTTCGTCGGCACTGCGCGCGGCGCTGAGCGCGTGGACGCGTCTTTACGCGGAACGCTATGCGGCCGAGAACATCCGGATGAACGCGGTGCTGCCGGGCTTCATCGACAGCTGGCCGGAAACGCCGGAGATCGTCGCGCGCATTCCGGCCGGCCGCTTCGGCAAGACCGGCGAGATCGCGAAGACCGTCGCGTTCCTGCTGTCCGACGGCGCGGGCTACATCACCGGGCAGAACATTCGCGTCGACGGCGCGATCGTCAAGGCGCTCTGAGCGTCACATGGGCGAGCGGCCGCGCGGGCCGCTCGCCGCGCAAGAGCTACAAACGCGTACAAATCAGACAAATCCGGGATACATCAGACCTTTCAAATGGGCGACGCCGCGTGAGCAGGGCGCGCCGGATTGAAAGCGAAGGCGCGACCCTGCGCGCGGCATGTTCACTTTCCACCTCACGAAAGGAGATGCCGAACGATGTCTTCCACACCGTTTTCCCCGATGCGTCGCCACCTGCTGGCCACCTCCGTGGCCGCCGGGGTCTCGGCGATGCTGCCCACCGCGCTGCATGCGGCGACCGGTAACAGCGGCATACGCCCGTTCACCGCGCACATTCCCGATGAAGCCGTGGCCGACCTGCGCCGCCGCATTGCCGCGACGCGCTGGCCGGGCCGCGAGACCGTCGCCGACGAATCGCAGGGCGTGCGGCTCGCACGCATGCAGGCGCTGCTCGGTTACTGGGGCACCGACTACGACTGGCGCAAGGGCGAGGCGCGCCTGAACGGTTTCCCGATGTTCATCACGGAAATCGACGGGCTCGACATTCATTTCATTCACGTGCGATCGCGGCACGAGAACGCGATGCCGATGATCATGACGCATGGCTGGCCGGGCTCGATCTTCGAGTTGCTGAAGGCGATCGGCCCGCTGACCGATCCGACCGCGCACGGCGCGAGCGCGGACGATGCGTTTCACGTCGTCGTGCCGTCGTTGCCGGGCTTCGGCTTCTCGGGCCGGCCGACGCAGACCGGCTGGGGTTCCGACCACATCGCGCGCGCGTGGGGCGAACTGATGGCTCGGCTCGGCTATACGCGCTTCGTGTCGCAGGGCGGCGATTGCGGCTCGGTGATCTCGCACCGGATGGCGATGCAGCGCGTGCAGGGCCTCGCCGGGATTCACGTGAACATGCCGGCGACGGTGCCGCCGGATATCGCGACGCTGCTCGCCACCGATGCGCCCGCACCGGCTTCGCTGTCGCCGAAGGAGAAGGCCGCGTACGACAAGCTCGCGACGTTCTATCGCGACAACTGCGGCTACTCGGCGATGATGGTCACGCGCCCGCAGACGGTCGGCTATGCGCTGGCCGATTCGCCTTCGGGTCAGGCTGCGTGGATGTATGACAAGATTTCCCAGTGGACGTATAGCGGCGGCGTGCCCGAACGCTCGATTCCGCGCGACGAGATTCTCGACGACATCTCGCTGTACTGGCTGACGAACACCGCGACGTCCGCCGCGCAGATCTACTGGGAGGATCACTCGAACAACTTCAACGCGGTGGATATCTCGCTGCCGGCTGCGATCACGGTGTTTCCGGGCGAGATCTACCAGGCGCCGCGCAGTTGGGCCGAGCGCAGTTATCACAACCTGATCTACTTCAACGAAGTCGACAAGGGCGGGCATTTCGCGGCATGGGAGGAGCCGGAATTGTTTGCTCGTGAAGTGCGTGCCGGGTTCCGGCCGTTGCGGCGCGCGTAGGCGAGGGGGAACTGACGAACGCGGGCCGGTGCAGTCATGCGGCTTGCGTTCGTTTCTGTTTTATCGCGAAAACAGCGGTTATTTTGTTTCTGCTTGCAGAAGCAACGCGCGTTTTTACGCACGGTTGAATGACATATCGATGAAATACACCCTTCCCGACTGAAACATTCCAGCGTAATTATTTGATTGAAAAGCGATTTTGATAAAAATCAAAAATATATCGCACGAATGATCTGATGGTTTGAAACCCTCAATACAATGATTCGCGACTGCACATGCGTGCGGACTGCTCCTCCTGTTTATTGGCTCGCGGCAGAAAGGTAAATCAACCTTTCTACAGTTTCGCGCAGTGAAAAAATACGACCCGAGGTTTCGCGATGACGAATCACGACGTGCGCGAGTCGCGCGTGTCCGGCAATGGCATGCGGCCCCTTGAAGGCAAAAGGGGAATCGTCGTCGGCATGGCGAACGAGCAGAGCATCGCGTGGGGATGTGCGCGCGCTTTTCACGCAGCAGGCGCCGAGCTGGCCGTGACCTGGCAATCCGACCGGGCATTGCCGTTTGTCGAGCCGCTGCTGGAACAGTTGAAGCCGGCGATTGCGATGCCCGTCGACGTGAGCCGGGCCGACCAGATGCAAGCGGTGTTCGACATGATCGGCGAGCAGTGGGGCGGCCTCGATTTTCTGCTGCATGCCGTGGCCTTCGCACCGAAGGCCGATCTGCACGGGCGGGTTGTCGACAGCTCGCCGGAAGGATTCGCCCTCGCGATGGATACCTCCTGCCACTCGTTCATCAGGATGGCAAAGCTTGCCGAGCCGTTGATGACGTCCGGCGGCAGCTTGATGGCGATGACCTATATCGGCGCCGACCAGGTCATCGCGGAGTACGGCGTGATGGGGCCGGTCAAGGCGGCGCTGGAGGCCACCGTCCGCTACCTGGCCGTCGAACTGGGGCCGGCCGGCATCCGCGTGCATGCGGTTTCGCCTGGCGCATTGCCCACGCGGGCGGCCTCCGGGCTGCCGAACTTCGATCACCTGCTTGACGACACCGCACGGCGTGCGCCGTTGCGCCGGCCGCTCGACATCGACGACGTCGGCGCGCTGTGCACCTTTCTTGCCAGCGATGCCGCACGTGCGATGACCGGCGGCGTTCACTACATCGACGCGGGGATGCACGTGCTCGGCTGACGCGAGGCGGCCGCTCCCGGAATGCGTCGAGACTCACCTTGCCCCTCTGGAGAACAGTGTTATGGATGCTGCCACGCAACTGGCGCGCAGTCATGAGATCGCCACGGAGATTGCCCACGTCCTGCAAAAGCGCACGCAGCACGCGCTGGAACAATACGGGAAACGGTTGGGCGAAGCGCTCGACGGCAGCGAGGGCCCAAGTCACGACTCGGGCACTGCCCCTTTCGCCACGCCTTTCTCGCCGCTGAGCGCCTGGCATTACGCGGTGGATGCCGTGCAGCGCTCGCTGCTGTTCTGGGACACGCTGCGCGAGCGCGGCACGCAATACGTCGAGCGCACGGCCCAGGGGCTCAAGCCGGTGCTGCATTTCGACTACGAAGTCGTGCTCGATGGCCGGCAGTTCGAACGGCCCGTCAATTACGCGCTCGTTCACATCCAGCCGCCGGACGGCGTGATCGTCGACGCCAGCAAGCGGCCTTACCTGATCATCGATCCGCGCGCGGGGCATGGCCCGGGTATCGGCGGCTTCAAGGACGATTCGCAGGTCGGCGTGGCGTTGCGCGCGGGGCATCCCGTGTACTTCGTCGTGTTCTTCCAGGAGCCCGAGCCCGGCCAGACGCTGCTCGACGTGTGTGCGGCGGAACAGGCGTTCGTCCGGAAAGTACGGGAGCTGCATCCGGACAGCCTCAAGCCGGCCATCGTCGGCAATTGCCAGGGCGGCTGGGCCGCGATGATGCTCGCGAGTTCGTCGGCGGACGATACGGGCCCGATCGTCATCAACGGCGCCCCGATGTCGTACTGGAGCGGTGCGTGGAGCGACGGGCCCGGCGACAATCCGATGCGCTATGCCGGCGGTCTGCTCGGCGGCACCTGGCTCGCGTCGTTCTCGTCGGACCTCGGCAACGGCAAGTTCGACGGCGCCTATCTCGTGCAGAACTTCGAGAACCTGAACCCGGCGAACACGTTGTGGGACAAGTACTACCACGTGTACGACAACATCGACACCGAGCCGCCGCGCTTCCTCGAGTTCGAGCGCTGGTGGGGCGGCTACTACCTGATGAACCGCGAAGAGATCGAGTGGATCACGCGCAACCTGTTCATCGGCAACAAGCTCTGGTCCGGCGAGGTGCGGGACGGGGCAGGCAAAGCGTTCGACCTGCGCGAGATCCGCTCGCCGATCATCCTGTTCGCGTCGATGGGCGACAACATCACGCCACCGCAGCAGGCGTTCAACTGGGTCGCGGACATCTACGGCAGCACGGAGGAGATCAAGTCGCGCGGGCAGGTGATCATCGGGTTGATGGAAGAGGATGTCGGGCATCTCGGCATCTTCGTGTCGGGCAAGGTCGCGAAGAAGGAGCACGCGCAGATCGTGAGCGTGCTGGATGCCGTCGAAACGCTGCCGCCCGGCCTCTATGCGATGTCGATCGAGGAGGTGAAAGGCGCCGACGGGAAGGTCGCTTACGAGGTCACCTTCGCCGAGCACCGTCTCGAAGAGATCGCGCAACACTTCAACCGCTTCGGGCGCAAGGACGAACATGCGTTCGAGGCTGTCGCCGAGCTGTCCGAATTCACGCAGCGCGCCTATGAACTGTTCATGCAGCCGTTCGTGCAGCAGGCATCGAACGAAACCACGGCACGCCTGTTGCGCGATTTTCATCCGCTGCGCTTTCAGCGCTGGGCGTTTTCGGACCTGAATCCGTGGCTTGGCTGGCTGAAGCCGGCCGCCGACACGGTCCGGGCTCACCGCCAGCCGGCCGACGATATCGAGCCGTGGCGCAAGCTCGAACATCGCGGCTCCGATATCGTCAGCGCGTCGCTCGATTTTTTCCGCGCGATACGCGATGCGAGTACCGAGTCGCTGTTTTTCACGCTGTACACGCAGCCCTTCATGCTGCATTTCGCCGAGCAGTATCGTGACCATCATGCCGCTTCGCCGGTGGCGACGGACCCTCGCGATCTGCCGTTCGTGAAGGAGGCGCTCGCATCGATCGACCGGGGCGGCTACACCGAAGCGGTGGCGCGCGCAGCGTTTCTGCTCGAACGCAGCGGCGAACCGTTTCCGCTGGCGCAGCTGGCGACCGAGCGCGAACTCGCGGAAACCTACGCCGAGTACCTGCCGGACCTGCCGGCCGATCAGTGGCGGCGCATCTACGGCGAGCAGGAGATCATCGCGACTTACGCGCCGCAGCAGGCCGTCGCCACGCTGCCGGCACTGCTTGCCAGGCCCGAGGACCGCCAGCGGCTGCTGACGTTGCTGGACAAGCTGCTCGGCGATCCGCGCGTGCAAAGCGCGTCGGTGAGCGAGCAGCAGTGGGCGGCCCTGCAACGCATCCGCGCGGTGCTGGGCGCGGCGCCCGCGAAGCGGCCGGCCAAGGGGCCGGTAGCGACCCCCGATCGTGTGCAGTGACAGCCGGCAAGGAACCGAGATGGAAAACAGACACGAGAAATACCAGCGCCTCATCGAACACTGCCAGACGCTGGCGCCGATGCCGACCGCCGTCGCGCATCCGTGCGATCGAAGCTCGCTCGAAGGGGCGCTGGAGGCGGCGCGCAAGGGGTTGATCGACCCGATCCTGGTCGGCCCGCGTGCACGTATCGAAGCGACCGCCGCGGAGTTCGGGCTGTCGATCCGCGCGCACGAGATCGTCGATACGCCGTACAGCGAGGCGTCGGCAGCGGCGGCGGTGCGACTCGTACGCGACGGCCGGGCGTCCGCGCTGATGAAGGGCAGCCTGCACACCGACGAACTCATGGCCGAAGTGGTCCGGCACGATGCCGGACTGCGCACGGGCCGGCGCATCAGCCATTGCTTCGTGATGGACGTGCCCGCGCACGCCGATCCGCTGATCGTGACCGACGCGGCGATCAATATCGCGCCGACGCTCGAGGAAAAGGTCGACATCCTGCAGAACGCCATCGATCTCGCGCATGCGCTGGCGTTTCCGCAGGTGTACGTGGCGATCCTCTCGGCGATGGAGACGGTCAACCCGAAAGTGCCGTCGACGCTCGAAGCCGCCGCGCTGTGCAAGATGGTGGATCGGCGGCAGATTAGCGGCGCGCTCGTCGACGGCCCCCTTGCACTCGACAACGCGATCGATCCCGAGGCCGCGCGCATCAAGCAGATCGATTCGCCGGTGGCGGGGCACGCGAACGTGCTGATGGTGCCGGATCTCGAAGCCGGCAACATGCTCGCCAAGAGCCTGTCGTTCCTGGCCGGCGCGGACGCGGCGGGGATCGTGCTCGGCGCGCGCGTGCCGGTCATCCTGACGAGCCGCGCCGATTCGTTGATCACCCGGCTGGCTTCCTGTGCGGTCGCGATGCTCGTCGCGAACGGGCAGCGTGAAGCGGCCAGGCGCGCGGGGTGACGCCATGGCAGACGTGATTCTGGTGTTGAATGCCGGCTCGTCGAGCATCAAGTTTTCCGCATTCGACGTGCAGGGCGACACGCTCGGGCTGATCGTGCACGGCCAGGTCGATGGCCTGTACACGGCCACCGCGCACTTCAGCGCGGTCGACCATCACGCGGAACGGCACGAGCGGCAATGGGCCGGCGGCGCGTCGTTCGGCCATCACGAAGGGCTCGAGCAGATCGCCGCGTTCCTGGAGGATCATCAGGAAGGGCACCGTCTCGCCGCGGTGGGCCATCGCGTCGTGCACGGCGGGCAACGCTTCAGCGGCCCGGTGCGCGTCACGCCCGAGATCGTCGCCGAGCTGGAAAAACTCACGCCGCTCGCGCCGTTGCATCAACCGCACAACCTCACGCCGATTCGCATCCTCGAAACGGTGCAGCCCGGTATCGAGCAGGTGGCCTGCTTCGATACGGCGTTCCACAGCACGCAGCCCGCGGTGACCCAGGCGTTCGCGCTGCCCGCGTCGATCACCAGCCGGGGCGTGCGACGCTACGGTTTCCATGGGCTGTCGTACGAGTACATCGCGAGCGTGCTGCCCGACGTCGCGCCGCAGGCGGCGCGCGGGCGCACGGTCGTCGCCCACCTCGGCAATGGCGCGAGCATGTGTGCGCTCGTGGCAGGCAAGAGCGTCGCGAGCACGATGGGGTTCACGGCGGTCGACGGATTGCCGATGGGCACGCGCTGCGGCAACCTCGATCCGGGCGTCGTGCTGTTCCTGATGGACGAACTCGGGATGGACGTGCGCGCCGTCGAGGATCTGCTCTATCGGCGCTCCGGGCTGCTCGGCGTGTCCGGCCTGTCGAGCGACATGCGGACCTTGCTCGCGAGCGACGATCCGCATGCGCGCTTCGCGATCGAGCTATACATCTACCGTATCGCGCGCGAACTCGGTTCGCTGGCCGCCGCGATGGAGGGCATCGACGCCATCGTTTTCACGGCGGGGATCGGCGAGCACGCGGCGGCGATTCGCGAAGGCGTGCTGCGCCGTGCGGCCTGGCTCGGCGTCGAGATCGACGTCGAAGCGAACCGCGCGGACGGGCCGCTGATCGCGACGGCGTCGAGTCGCGTGCCGGCCTGGGTGATCCCGACCAACGAGGAACTGATGATCGCGCAACATACGCGCCGGTTGATCCGGTGACGAACGAACAAGAAAAGGAGCCGTCATGGCCGAACTTTTGCTGGTCAATGTCGAAGAACACGCACGCGACGACGAAGTCGGCGCGTTCCTGACGCGGCACGGGTTCCCGCTGTTCGATGCGATCGAGCGCGTGCCGGCCGGGATCGGCGATCCCATCGCGTTGCTCAGGTTCAATACGCTGACGTCGGTGGGGCTTTACACGCTGCGGGCGCGGATCGACCACATATCGTGGCGGGGGCGGTCGATTCGGGCCCATATCCTGCCGGATCGGAAGGCGTGAACGGCTTCGTGCATCGGCGTGGTGCTCGCGGTGATGGCGGGCCGGCCGTCAGGTGGCCCGCGTTCGCTGGCGATGCCTGACGGCATCACGCATCCGCGATGTTGCCGGCGGACGTCAGGTAGCGCAGTCGCGCCGATACGTGCGGCAATCCTGCATGACCTTGCGCGTCAGAGAACGCGGCAGTCGCTGTGTGAACTCCCCAGCCAGGCGAGCAATGCCGTGGCGCCATAGACACAAAGCAGCGCAATCAGAAATCGAAGCCACGTGACCCTGAAGCGCTGAAGTCGCCGGACGACCTCGGCGAGCGCGATGCAGGCAACCAGTCCGACCGGCAAGACATCCCGATAGAGCTTGAAGACGCCATAAACGGCGGCGGCCGTGCAGAGCACGACCCAGACCACGGCACCGCCGAGGTCATTGCAGTACCCGGTGGAGAAACCGAAGAACGACGCAAGCGAAAGCGCTGCCAGTCCGAACACGGTCAGGATGGTCGCGAGCCAGAGCGGCGGCCTGTTCGGGCTTGCCCGTTGTACGGGGACGCGTTGTTCATTGGCATGGGTCAAACCGATCACCTGAAGTCGAATGGGATGTCACCCCGGTACCCGGAGTATCGCCGCAATCTTGCATGGGCGGCGCACGCGTTTCCGGTCGCGCCTTTTCAACGCGCGAGCATGTGCCCGCGATCGCCGGGTAGTTTCGGCGCGGGTGCCGACGCCGGCGCCACGGGGCCGATGGCGCCTTGAGGCAACCCGAAAGCGTCGTTCTCCGCTCGATTTTTGAATCCCCGTGTGTCGTATTCGCACACAGATACGTTGGGATACACAGCCTCCGGATGGATCGGATATAAATCCGGTGAAGCGATTCACACGGCGGCGCAGTGCCAGTGCCGCCACCGCGAACGACGCTTCCCGAGCACCCGCACGTGCCGCGGGGCCCCTTTCTTAGCGATCGACCATGGAGAACGAGTCATGCCTGACACCGTGAACACCCGCCGCCGCCTGATCCTGGGTACGACACTCGCGAGCCTGAGCCTCGCCGACCTCGGCTTCAGTGCCCTCGCGCATGCGCAGTCGGCGCCCGATGCGCCGGCGGGGAAGCGCTCGGCCGGCGTCGCGTCGCTGGGCACGATTCACCAGATCGACGCGGGCGTGCTCAACGTCGGGTATGCGGACCTCGGGCCGAAGAACGGCCCCGTCGTGTTCCTGCTGCACGGCTGGCCGTACGACATCTACAGCTATGCGGAAGTCGCGCCGCTGCTCGTCGCGGCCGGCTATCGCGTGATCGTGCCGTACCTGCGCGGCTACGGGTCGACGACGTTCCGCTCGGCCGACACGGTGCGCAACGGCCAGCAGGCCGTGACGGCGGTGGACATCGTCGCGCTGATGGATGCGCTGCAGATCGACCGCGCGGTGTTCGGCGGCTACGACTGGGGCGCGCGCACGGCCGACATCATCGCCGCGCTGTGGCCGCAGCGCGTGAAGGCGCTGGTGTCGGTGAGCGGCTACCTGATCGGCAGCCAGGAGGCGAACCGCAAGCCGCTGCCGCCGCAGGCCGAATTCCAGTGGTGGTATCAGTTCTACTTCACGACCGAGCGCGGCGCGCTGGGCTACGCGGCGAACCGCGATGCGTTCAACAAGCTGATCTGGCAGCTTGCGTCGCCGAAGTGGCAGTTCTCCGACGAAACCTATGCACGCTCGGCCGCGTCGTTCCAGAACCCCGATCACGTGGCCGTCGTGATCCACAACTATCGCTGGCGCCTCGGGCTCGCGAAGGGCGAGGCGCAGTACGACGATATCGAACGGCGTCTTGCCGCCGGGCCCGCGATTACGGTGCCGACGATCACGATGGAGGGTGACGCGAACGGTGCGCCGCATCCGGAACCGGCCGCGTACGCGAAGAAGTTCACGGGCAAGTACCAGCACCGGACGATCACCGGCGGGATTGGCCACAATCTGCCGCAGGAAGTGCCGCAGGCGTTCGCGGATGCGATCCTGCAAGTGGAGCATCTGTGAGGCGGGCTCGTGTGGGCCTGGTGCGTCGCGGCGCGCGGCGTGCGTTGGTCGCGCGCGTGCTGCTGGCTGGCGCGCTGTCGGCGAGCGGCCCGGCCGCGTTCGCGGAGCAGCCGAAGCCGGCGGCCGCCGCGTCGCCGATCTACGGCGTGACGATTCCGCCCGGCTACCGGAAGTGGGAAATGGTCGCGCCGGCGGAAGAGGCGGCGCCGCTCGATGAACTACGCGTGGTGCTCGGCAATCCCGTCGCGATCCGTGCGCTCGAACAGGCGACGCTGCCGTTCCCGGACGGTACGATCCTCGTGAAGCTCGCGTACAAGCGCAAGCAGTCCGACGAGTTCGCGCCGGCCACGGTGCCCGGCCAGGCGACGAACGTGCAGGTGATGGTGAAGGACTCGCGCCGCTATGCATCGACGGGCGGCTGGGGTTTCGGGCGCTTCGTCAACGGCGTACCGGCCGATATCGGCCAGCATCAGACGTGCTTTGCGTGCCACCAGGCGCGTGTGAAGAACCACGACTACGTGTTCACGCGGCTCGCGCCGTGACGTACGCGGTGTGATGGGGTCGACGGAAGGCGTGCCGTGCGTGGCACGCCTTTTTTTCATGGCGGGTGTGCTTGGGGGGAGCACTTCAGCAGACAGCGTGAATGAACGATGCGGCAGCCGGGTTTGTATCGCACTGTATCTGCGGCCGCTCCTGAAAAACTGGCATGCAGAAAGCACCGGTTCTGGAAACATGGCAGATACGTGCGCGGGTTCTACTGTCGACATGCAGGAAACGTTCGATGCCAGACGAACTGGATCGGATGCCGAATGATCGACTGACCACCTTCCTTCAAGGAGAACCTTCATGAAAGCCGCTCGAATCCTCGCCGTCGCCGTCCTCGCCGCCGTCCCCGCATTGTCGTTCGCCGATACCGGCCACGGTCTCACGCGTGCCGACGTGCGCGCCGAACTCGTCCGTCTGGAACAGGCCGGCTACAACCCGGCCCGCAGCGAACCGCATTACCCGGAAGACATCGCCGCCGCGCTGCAGGTCGCGCGTTCCGACCAGAACGGCCCGTCGAAGTCGCAAGGCGACAATGTGGCCGACGCATCGACGCCGGCCAGCCATCGCGACGCAGCCCAATCGCGTTCCGGACGGAACGCTGCGGACGACCTGTACGCGCATTCGTGATCCGGTGCCGCGCCTGCTGCATGGAGGCGCGGTCGCCAATGCAGCACTTCATTTGAATCACACGACACAGACAGGAGCATGACGATGGCAGGTTTGACGAAACGCGTTCTGGTATCCGCTGCGGTGATCGGCGGACTGTTCGGTGCGGTCGCGGCGCAGGCTGCGCCGAAGGACGACCTGAAGGGCACGAACGTCGTGCTCGTGCACGGCGCATTCGCCGACGGGTCGAGCTGGAACCGCGTGATTCCGCTGCTCGAGGCGCGCGGGCTGCACGTGGTGTCGGTGCAGAATCCGCTGAGCTCGCTCGCCGACGACGCGGCCGCGACGAAGCGCACGATCGACGCGCAGAAGGGGCCGGTCGTGCTGGTCGGCCATTCGTGGGCCGGCGTCGTGATCAGCGATGCGGGCAACGACGACAAGGTGAAATCGCTCGTGTACGTCGCCGCGTTCGCGCCCGACAACGGCCAGTCGATCGCCGATGTCACGCAAGGGCTGCCGGCGCCCGCGTGGGCCGGTGAGCTGCGCAAGGATGCGGGTGGCTTCGCCACGCTGTCGGACAAGGCGATCGCGCAGGATTTCGCGCCGGACCTGCCGCCCGCGCAGCAGCGCATCGTGGCGGCGACCCAGGGGCCGTGGTATGGCGGTTGCATCTCGGAGAAGGTCGCGCAGGCCGCGTGGCATGCGAAGCCGTCGTCGTTCGTCGTCGCGACGCAGGACAAGATGATCGATCCGAAGCTGCAGGAAGCGATGGCGAAGCGGATCGGCGCGACGGTCACGCGCGTGAACGGCAGCCATGTGTCGATGCTGAGCCAGCCGAAGGCCGTGGCCGACGCGATCATCGCAGCGGCCGAACGCGCGAAGCAGGATACGCAGTGAGTGAACGCGGCGCCGCGCTTTCGTTGGGAAGCGCGGCGCCATGAGTGATTGTGATGCCCTTCCACAAGGAGAAGTCATGACGCAACTCTGGCAACTGCCGGCAACCGAACTCGCGAAACGCGTGCGGCATCGTGAAGTGTCCGCACGCGAAGTGGCCGACGCGGTGCTCGATCGCCTCGATGCGGTGAATCCGGCGATCAACGCGGTGATCGAGCACCGGCCCGACGATGTACGGCGGCAGGCCGACGAAGTCGATCGCGTCATCGCGCGCGGCGACGATCCGGGGCCGCTCGCGGGTGTGCCCGTCACCGTGAAGATCAACGTCGACCAGGCGGATTTTGCGACGACCAACGGCACGCGTCTGCAGGAGAACCTGATCGCGCATGCAGACAGCCCGGTGGTCAGCAACATCAGAAAGGCCGGCGCGATCCTGCTCGGCCGCACCAATTCGCCGACGTTCGCGTTGCGCTGGTTCACGTCGAATCTCGTGCACGGCCACACACGTAATCCGCGCAATCCGTCGCTGACGCCGGGCGGATCGAGCGGCGGCGCGGCGGCAGCCGTGGCCGCCGGGATCGGCCCGCTGGCAGTGGGCACCGATATCGGCGGCTCGGTGCGTTACCCGGCCTATGCATGCGGTGTGCACGGGATCCGGCCGTCGCTCGGACGCGTGCCGGCGTTCAATGCGTCATCGCCCGAGCGTGCGATCGGCGCGCAACTGATGTCGACGGCGGGGCCGATTGCACGCACGATCGACGATCTCTCGCTCGCGCTGCGTGCGTTCGCCGCGCCGGACCCCCGCGATCCGTGGCACGTGGCGGTGCCGTTCGACGGGCGCGAGGTGCCCAAGCGCGCGGCGCTGTGCGTGCGGCCGGGTGGCTTGCAGGTCATGCCCGAGGTCGAGGCCGCATTGCGCGATGCCGCACGGCGGTTGATCGATGCCGGCTGGACCGTCGATGAAATCGACGACACACCGCCGATGCGCGAGGCCGCACTGTTGCAGGAGCAACTCTGGCTCGGCGATGGATTCGACGCGTTGACGAGCGCGGTCGTCAACGACGGCGATCCGGGTGCGGCTGCCGTGGTCGAGGCGGTGCGCGGCAAGGTGCGCGATCTGCCGGCCGACGTGATCAGCCGCGCGCTCGTCCGGCGCACGACGCTGACGCGGCAGTGGCGGCTGTTTCTCGACGAGTATGCGGTGGTGTTGCTGCCGGTGTCGTCGGAGCTACCGTTCCCTGACGATCTCGACCGGCAGGGGCAGGACGGGTTCGATCGCGTGTGGGAGGCGCAGCTCACGTTGCGCGCGCTGCCGGCGATGGGACTGCCGGGGCTGGCAGTCACGACTTCGCTCGTGAATGGCGTGCCGGTCGGCGTGCAGGTGGTGGCCGCGCATCACCGCGAGGATCTGTGCCTGCTGGCCGGGCGCGATATCGAAGCGCGCGGCGTGCCGGTCGCGCCAGTCGACCCGGTGCAGTAGCCGGTTGACGGACAAGCGAATGCATCGGCGATGCCCGTCCGGCATCGTGCCGATGCATTCCGCCAGCCAGCCGGATTTCATCAGTCGTCCCTGCCTGCGCGTCCGCGCATGCACGCTGCTTCGGATGCCATTCCAACGCGCCGCACGCCGCGTTGATCGTCTCCCGCAATGCCTTCCAACGTCCTTCGATGCGTGACATCGAACGGTCGCCATTCCGCCTGTCCTCCTCGCCACCGAACCGGCCCCGATAGCGCGCGTCTGCTATTGCATTCCTCGCGGCGCTGATTAGGAAATGAATTTTTATTGGTTCTGCTTGCCCGGCCGCACTCGCATAGTGGCGCTGACGGCTATAGACAGCATGCAAGCTGCAACGGCCGCATTCCCGGTGTTTTTGGTCATACGAATCAGCGAAAACAAGGAAGTGTCATGACGGTTGCATTGGAAGAACGAACCGCTGCGCAGCAGGCGCTCGAAGACGCGCGCGCGGCCGCCGCAGCGGCCGGCACGCCCTATGCGGGCGGCGTCGCGCCGGAAGCGGCGTGGGCGCTGTTCTCGTCCGGCGATGCGTTGCTGGTGGACGTGCGCACCGCCGAGGAACGGAAATTCGTCGGCCACGTGCCGGCGTCATTGCATGTGCCGTGGGCAACGGGCACGAGCCTGACGCGCAACCCGCGCTTCGTGCGCGAGCTGGAAGCGAAGACCGGCAAGGCGGCCGTCGTGCTGCTGTTGTGCCGAAGCGGCAACCGCTCGGCGCAGGCGGCCGAGGCCGCGACGAAAGGGGGCTTTACGCAGGTATTCAACGTGCTCGAAGGGTTCGAGGGCGACCTCGACGCGCGGCAGCATCGCGGCGGCAGCAATGGCTGGCGTTTTCGCGGCTTGCCGTGGGCACAGGACTGATTCACGGCCGTTACGGGGAGAAAGCAGCATGGCCGCATTCGACATCGACGACATCGTTCAATCGCTGCAGACCGTGCGCCGCGCATGGCGCGAGAAGCAGCGGCGCTCGCTCGAACCGGGCGGGCGCGACCTGCCGGCGCGCGAGGCGCTCGCGCAGATCATCGGCGCACTGAAGGGCGTGCTGTTCCCGATGCGGCTCGGGCCGCCCGACCTGCGCCAGGAGAGCGAGAACTTCCACGTGGCCCATGCGCTCGACGCGGCGCTGAATGCGCTGCTCGCGCAGGTGAAGCTGGAATTGCGCTACGCGGCGCGACAGCGCCAGGACGACGGGCAGGTCGATCACGTCGATGAAGTGGCGTCGACGGCCGTGCAGGCGTTTGCCGCGCGCTTGCCGGAGATTCGCCGGTTGCTCGACAGCGACGTGCTGGCCGCATTCCACGGCGATCCGGCGGCCGGCAGCGTCGACGAGGTGCTGCTGTGCTACCCGGGCATCCTCGCGATGATCCATCACCGGCTCGCGCACGAACTGTACGGGCTCGGCCTGCCGCTGCTCGCACGGATCATCGCCGAGCAGGCGCATGCGGAGACGGGCATCGACATTCATCCGGGCGCGCGCATCGGCGCGGGGTTCTTCATCGACCACGGCACGGGTGTCGTGATCGGCGAAACGGCGATCATCGGCGAGCGCGTTCGCGTGTACCAGGCCGTCACGCTCGGCGCGAAGCGCTTTCCGCGCGATGCGGCCGGCCATCTGGAGAAGGGGCTCGCACGTCATCCGATCGTCGAGGACGACGTCGTGATCTATGCGGGCGCAACGATCCTCGGCCGCGTGACGATCGGGCGCGGCGCGGTGATCGGCGGCAACGTGTGGCTCACGCAGGACGTGCCGGCCGGCGCGAACATCACGCAGGCGGTGCTGCGCAGCGAAGCGAACGCCGCGCCGCGCGCGGCGGCGCGTGTCGCCTAGGAGGCGCGATGAGCGACCTCATCCATCACTTCGGCGCCAACGTGCGCAAGCTGCGCGAAGCGCGCACGTGGTCGCAGGAGCAGCTGGCCGAGCATGCGGGGCTGAACCGCTCGTATGTCGGCGAGATCGAGCGCGGCGAGGCGATCGCATCGATCGTCACGGCCGACAAGATCGCGCGCGCGTTCGACGTGTCGATCTCGACGCTGCTGCCGGGCGTGTACGTCACCTGAGGCCGCCCCGTTTCGTTTCCCTTTCGGTTGCACGCGACATGACGGCTATAGCATGTTGAGCCGGCAGGTGTGTGCTTCCGATAATCACCGAGCGTCATAAGCAATCCCGTTTTTCATCTTAAGAACCCGGAGCCACACATGTCGACCGTTGCAAGCGGCACGGCCGCGCTGAGCGATCACGCCGCCCGCCAACTAGCGAACGCTACCAAGACCGTCCCCCAGCTTTCCACGATCACGCCGCGCTGGCTGACCCACTTGCTGCAATGGGTGCCGGTCGAGGCCGGCATCTATCGGCTGAACCAGGTGAAGAACCCGGAGGCCGTGCGCGCCGCGTGCACGCAGCTCGAGGACGAAAGCGTGCTGCCGCAGACCTTCGTGCCGTACGAGGAACAGCCGCGCGAATACTTCCTGAACGCGGTGAGCACGGTGCTCGACGTGCATACGCGGATCTCCGATCTTTACAGCAGTCCTCACGACCAGATCAAGGAACAGCTGCGCCTGACGATCGAGACGATCAAGGAGCTGCAGGAAAGCCAGCTGATCAACAACCCCGACTACGGGCTGCTCGCGAACGTGACCGACGATCAGCGGATCTTCCCGCTGACGGGCGCGCCGACGCCGGACGATCTCGATGAGCTGCTGACCAAGGTGTGGAAGGAACCCGCGTTCTTCCTCACGCACCCGCTCGCGATCGCCGCGTTCGGCCGCGAATGCACGCGGCGCGGCGTGCCGCCGCCGACGGTCAGCCTGTTCGGCTCGCAGTTCCTCACGTGGCGCGGCATTCCGCTGATCCCGTCGGACAAGGTGCCGGTCGCGGACGGCAAGACCAAGATCCTGCTGCTGCGCGTCGGCGACAAGCGGCAGGGCGTGGTCGGCCTGTATCAGCCGGGTGTCGCGGGCGAGCAGGGCCCGGGCCTGTCGGTGCGCTTCATGGGGATCAACAACCAGGCGATCGCGTCGTACCTGATCTCGCTGTATTGCTCGCTCGCGGTCCATTCGCCGGATGCGCTGGCTGTCCTCGATGACGTCGAAATCGCCAAGTTCCATGACTATCCCGACACCTACCGTTAATCCCGGCCTGGCCGGCGGCGACGCGCACGCGTTGCCGCACGCGCCGCTGCCGGCCGGCTTGCCCGATCCCGCGACGCTCTCGACGGAGCGTTGCGCGTAATCCCATTGTTCACGGTTTATCGAAGCACGAAAAGAAGAAGAAGCAGGCGAAGTGCCGCGAATTCGTCGAATGTCTCCAATCAACCACTGCGCCGGGCAGGC